>CAVAQY010000016.1:0-43008 GCA_963590865.1 Bacteroidaceae bacterium
TAGCGCTCCTGGTTTGGGACCAGGTGGTCGCAGGTTCGAATCCTGTCGCCCCGACATACAAAAGGCCGGTTTTCACAGACCGACCGCAGGCAATGAAGGGAAAAGAAAATGCCCTTGGACTCGACTTGAGTTCAAGGGCATTCACTTTTATGCCCCTGCCGTACGCCCGGCTTAGACTTGTTTAAATTGGGTTCGTTTTCCTGCGCTTATGCATAGGAGTGAGCCGCGCTCGTACAAAAAAAACACAAGCCGTACCAAAAAAAAACGTAAGCTTTAAGTGTTCTGTCCATTTGGCCTCGAAGAGACTACGTCCAACACCACAACTTCCCATGTCCTTCTCTACCGCAACAAGAGTGTTAAGTAGGTGTTCAAAATTATTTGATATGGATATGCTCTTTATTTTGGGCCGTATGTTCGGGTTGAAGAGTGAGTGTAGCGGGCTACACAACCGATGAAAGCCGGGCATACAGGCAAAAAGAAAGTGCAGAGACATGTCAAAGTACAATAGACATTTGCTGATGTGTACTTATGTACGAATAATTTTGAACACATACTTAACATCAGCCTCGGCCATAGGCCAGAAGGCAGAAACGGCAACACAAGCCGTGGCGGAATGGCTTTTGAGAGGAAGAGGGGTCAAGGGCTGAAAAGCACCTGTTAACAGGCGAAAACGGTTACAGGTTACAGTTACAGTTAAAAAAACAAGTACCCCTATTCCTCTCCTCCTCTCTTTAAATACTTATAACTTATTAATAATTAATTAGTTATATATAGAATATAATAGAGAAGCGAAAAGTGGGGGTACCTATTAAAAATAACTGTAACTGTAACCGAGGCCCAAGAAGGACAGAATAAAAATCACCTAATACTCTAAAAGACAATGACTTACAATATTTTAGCGAGACCAATCCGGCGATACAGAAACCCGACAGGGATACAGATTTAGTCAAAATTTGCCCTCTCAAAGGCACCAAAATCATGCAAAAAGTGCTCATTCCGATGGCAATACCCGCACTTTCCGCTCATCTCAGCGAAACAAAATTTATGCACAAAACTCCAAATATTACGGGATTTGCGGGCAAATGTGGCTTTTGACAGGTCTTTCGGACATAGGCAAGGCCGCAGTTGGGACATCCCGTAGAGGCAATATCACGCAACGGCAGGTGAAGGCCATTGTTGAACAACTCGGAGAACCGTGACGGGGGTACAAGTGGAAGTGACGCACGAGACCACGGATGTGTTTTTCTCTCGAGCACGGATTCGAATGGTACGGCCATCTGCTCACGAATGGCGCAGCGAGGACGCTGCACCTACTAAGTTTGCCCTTGTGCGCCGGAGCTTGGTTAGCTAAGTTTGCCCTCGTGCAGCTCTGCTTTGCCCCCAAGTTTGCCCTTGCGTAGTAGGTGCGGTGTCCCCACTCCGCACCATTCGTGCACGAAATCGCACGCTATTGCACACTATCGCACGACCGCCGACACCGGATGTAGTAACTTTGCATTGTGAGGAAGAAAAAACGCGGTCTTTGACAAAATCCCGAACACATCCCGAAGGACTCATGTGCGCAGAGCCTCCGCACCGCCGCTTTCGAGATAGAACGGAGAGGTAAGAGTCTTGTGTTTGTCGCTGCCTATGACGATGAGGTCGGTGTCGAGACGGTCGGGAACGGTGTTGGTGTAGGCGAGCAATATGCGCTTCGGGGGTGTGCCGGGCTTGGTGCAAATGGTGCAGATGCGGCTGATGAAGAGTCCTGCGATGGACGCCTCGTAGTGGTAGTCTTCACGCGACTCATAGGGCACTACCAGCGAGACGAGTCCGCCCGGAGCGAGCAGCTTTGCCGAACAGGCCATCAGCGTGTGAGCATCAAGGGTGTTTGTGTGGCGCGCCATGTTGCGCTGTTCATCGGGACACTCGAGCGACTCGCTGAAATACGGAGGATTGCACACTATGGCATCAAACGTTCTTCCAGCAAACGGCTCGAAGCCCAATCCCCTGCCCTGCCCTGCTCTGGCCAAAGGCAAAGGCTTTCCACCCAAGTCCAAAGGCAATGGTTTCCCGTCCGACACCCCCGCCTCTAAGTTGGCCAAGAACTCCTGCAAAGACATTTTCACGATGCCGACCCTATGACCAAACGGAGAGTTGGCGGCGTTTTCCGCTGCCTGTGTGGCTGCCGAGGAGTCTATTTCGATGCCCAAGACGGTGGCGAGGGCAAACCTCTGAGCCATCATCAGAGCCACGAGTCCGGTACCGGTGCCTATGTCGAGCACAGATATGCGGCGGTCTGCCGGTGCCGATGCCCATGAGCCGAGCAGCACTCCGTCGGTGCCCACCTTCATTGCGCAGCGGTCTTGCCTCACTTCAAACTGGCGAAAGCGGAAACTGTCGTTTGCCATAGGTATGAGCTATGTTGACAAAGGGTGTAAGGATAGTTTGTAACGCATTGGCCTTGAGATTGTCAATCCTGTGCGGAGTCACGCTCAGCCAACAGTTGTTCGGCACGCTTCAAGTCGTCGGGAGTGTCTATGCCCACGGTCTCCACCTCGGTGAGTCCCACCTTGATTCTGTAGCCGTTTTGCAGCCATCGCAACTGTTCGAGGCTCTCGGCCTTTTCGAGCGAACTCTGCGGCAACTGCGTCACGGCTTTCAGCACATTGCGGCGGTAGGCGTAGATGCCGATGTGCTTGAGGTAGGCAAAGCTGTCTGCCCACGTTTCCACCTCACGTCCGCGCACATAGGGTATGACACTGCGGCTGAAGTACATGGCGTAGCCGCGGTTGTCCACCACAATCTTGGGCGAGTTTGGATTGCTCACGGCTATCATGTCAGCCCCGAAGGGTTTGCCGAGCGTGGCAATCTCGGTGGCCTCGTCGTCGAAGCAGCGGCAGAGTTCCTCTATCTGCGAGGCGTGGATGAAGGGTTCGTCGCCCTGCACATTCACAATAACGTCCCAGTCGCCGCCGAGGTTTTCCACCGCCTCCTCTATGCGGTCGGTGCCGCTCTTGTGGTCGGGCGAGGTCATCACGGCCTTGCCGCCAAAGTCCTCCACGGCACGGAATATACGTTTGTCGTCGGTGGCCACGTAAGCCTCGCCGAGCGTGGCTGCCACTTTCTCATACACTCTCTGTATCACGGTTTTGCCGCCCAATACGGCCAGTGGTTTTCCGGGGAAGCGCGTAGATGCGTAGCGCGCCGGGATGATGCCCACAAATTTTAAGGTTGTCATAAGATTAAGGTGATTTATATATTGTGCAAAGGTATAAAGTTGCGGTGACTATCGGCCATGTTGCGCGGAGAAATTAAGGGAGGGCAGGATAAATGCAGGGAAGAGCTTGGCTCTGCATCCGTTAAAAAATCTAATAGGCTTTGTCGTGTTTCCTTTTTTCTTTAACTTTGGCATTTGGTAAACCAAGAAAACGAAAACATTGAAACGATATATATTCACAGCTTTACTCGCCCTGTCGCCCCTGTTCATGCTGGCGCAAAAGATTACGCTCGGCACGTGCACCACCCGGGACGGCGGTGAGTATAAAGGCGAGATGACGGGCGGAAAGCCCAACGGGAAGGGAAAGACGACATTCAAAAACGGCGACTGGTATGAGGGCAACTATGTGAAAGGCAAACGCCAGGGCTACGGAGTGTACACCTTTTCAGACGGCGAGAAATATGAAGGCCAGTGGTTTCAGGACCAGCAGCACGGCAAAGGCACTTTCTACTTCAAGAACAACAACCGCTACGAGGGTCTCTGGTTTCGCGACTATCAGCAAGGCCACGGCGTGATGTACTACTACAACGGTGACAAGTATGACGGCGAATGGCTTCAGGACCAGCGCAACGGCAAGGGAACATACACCTTCGCCAGCGGAGCGGTGTACAAGGGAGAGTGGAAGGGCGACAAGAAAAACGGCAAAGGCCACTTTGCCTGGGGCGACGGCTCAAGCTACGACGGCATGTGGGTGGACAACCTGCGCTCCGGCACAGGCACTTTCCGCTACGCCGACGGAGATGTGTACATAGGCCAGTGGCAGAACGACATACAAAACGGCAAAGGAATATACAAGTTCAAGAGCGGCGACGTCTATGAGGGCGACTATGTGCAGGGCGAGCGCACAGGCACAGGGTCGTACAAATACGCAAACGGCGACAAGTATACCGGCCAGTTCTTTGAGGGCAGCAAGCAGGGTGCAGGCACCATGGTGTGGCACAACGGCGACACATACACCGGAATGTGGCAGGAAGACCGCATGAACGGCACAGGCACGCTCACCACCAAGAAGGGCGACGTGGCCGAAGGGCAGTTCAAGAACGGCAAGATGGACGGACAAATCATCATGCACGAAGCCAACGGAAGCAAGTTCAAAGGCACATACAAAGACGGAAAGCGCAACGGCCCTGCCATAGAGGAAGACAAAGACGGAAAACGCTTTGAAGGCTCTTACCTTGACGACAAGCGCGACGGACGCTATGTGGAGAAAGACCGCAATGGAAGCGTAACCGAAACCGGCATCTACACAAACGGACGGAAACGCGCCGACAAGAAGTAGCAAACAACTAAGGAAACACTAAAGGCGGATTCCATAAATCGCCTTTGACGGACAAATAGAAACTAAACTTGGCGTGGAATTTACAGGACACGCCCTAACATTATACCACTATGATAATAGACACACTCGACAATTTCGGCAAATACGCATCGGTCAACCCTCTGTTTAAGGATGTGGAGGAGTTTCTGGCCAACAACGACCTCAACGCCCTTGAGCCGGGCAAGCACCAGATAAAGGGCGGCGACCTGTTTGTGAACATCACCACAGCCAACGGAAAGACTCCCGAAGAGGCCGTGATAGAGACTCACAAAAAGATGATTGACATACAGATACCCCTCTCCACGTCAGAGACTTACGGCTATACCCCTCTGTGCAACCTGCCCGAGGCCGAATACAACGCCGACAAGGATATAACCAAGATACCCGGACTGGCAGCCGAAAGCTACGTGACCTGCAATCCGGGAATGTTCGCGGTGTTCTTCCCCCAGGACGGCCACGCCCCCTGCATAGCTCCGGGCAAGGAAATAAAGAAAGCCATATTCAAAGTGTTGGCCTAAACTCCACAGAGTGCTGGCCTAAACTCCATAAGGCCGCCCCAACACCACACCGCAAAACGACTACTAACCCAAGGGTTTCCGCACATCATAGGCAGCCCATAACGACAATTGACAACCATGACCGGAAAAAGCACGAAAACCACACCGGCAAAAGCCGCAGCCAAGCGCAAGACGCAAGGCAAGAAAACAACCACCGAAGCAGCACAGCAGCACATCGGCTTAGTACGCAACGACTCCTGGCTCGAACCCTACGAGAACGCCATCAAGGGACGGCACGACCACGCTCTGTGGAAGTTGGGGCAGCTGACCAAAGGCGGAAAGAAAACCCTCTCCGACTTTGCCACCGGCCATCTGTACTACGGTCTGCACAAGGCGGCGCGCGGATGGGTGTTTCGCGAATGGGCACCAAACGCCACGGAGATATTCCTCATAGGCGACTTCAACGGCTGGCAGGAACAGCCCAAATACCAGCTCAAGCGTATTGAAGGCACCGGCAACTGGGAATTGCGCCTGCCCGAAAAGGCCATGAAGCACGGCGACCTCTACAAGATGAAGGTGAGGTGGAACGGAGGCGAGGGCGAACGCATACCGGCATGGTGTCAACGGGTGGTGCAGGACGACAACACCAAGATATTCTCCGCACAGGTATGGAACCCCGAGAAGCCCTACGAGTTCCGCAAGAAGAAGTTCAAGCCCAACAAGTCGCCGCTGCTCATCTACGAGTGCCACATAGGCATGGGACAGGACGCAGAAAAGGTGGGCACCTACCGGGAATTCACCGAAAACGTCCTGCCGAGGATTATAGCCGACGGATACAACTGCATACAGATAATGGCCATACAGGAACATCCCTACTACGGATCGTTCGGCTACCACGTCAGCTCATTCTTCGCCCCCTCAAGCCGCTTCGGCACACCCGAGGAACTGAAGGAACTCATAGACACCGCCCACAGCAAGGGCATTGCCGTGATAATGGACATTGTGCACTCGCACGCGGTAAAAAACGAAGTGGAGGGACTCGGCAATCTGGCCGGCGACCCCAACCAATACTTCTATCCCGGCGACCGCCACGAACATCCGGCATGGGACAGCCTCTGTTTCGACTACGGCAAAGACGAGGTTTTGCACTTCCTCATGTCCAACTGCAAGTACTGGCTTGAAGAGTTCCACTTCGACGGCTTCCGCTTCGACGGCGTAACCTCCATGCTCTACTACAGCCACGGACTGGGCGAAGCCTTCTGCGGCTACGGCGACTACTTCAACGGACACGAAGACGACAACGCCATCTGCTATCTCACACTCGTAAACAAGCTCATACATGAGGTGAACCCCAACGCCATAACCATAGCCGAAGAGGTGAGCGGAATGCCCGGACTGGCCGCAAAGTTTGAAGACGGAGGCTACGGCTTCGACTACCGCATGGCCATGAACATACCCGACTACTGGATAAAGACCATAAAGGAACAGAAGGACGAAGACTGGAAACCGAGTTCAATATTCTGGGAAGTAAAGAACCGCCGACCCGACGAGCGCACCATAAGCTACTGCGAAAGCCACGACCAGGCTCTCGTGGGCGACAAGACCATCATATTCCGCCTTATAGACGCCGACATGTACTGGCACTTCAAGAAGGGCGACGAGAACGAAATGGCCCATCGCGGCATTGCCCTCCACAAGATGATACGCCTCGTCACGGCAGGCACCATCAACGGCGGATACCTCAACTTCATGGGCAACGAGTTCGGCCATCCCGAATGGATAGACTTCCCCCGCGAAGGCAACGGATGGAGCTACAAGTATGCACGCAGACAATGGAACCTCGTGGACAACAAAGAACTTGACTACCACTACCTCGGCGACTTCGACAAGGCTATGCTCGCCGTGATGAAAAGCATACGCAACTTCCAGGACAAGCCCGTGCAGGAAGTGTGGCACAACGACGGCGACCAGGTGCTGGCCTTCAGCCGCGGCGACCTGCTCTTCGTGTTCAACTTCAGCCCCACACGGTCGTTTACAGACTACGGATTCCTCGTACCCACAGGCTCCTACGACGTTGTGCTCAACACCGATGCAAAGGAATTTGGCGGCAACGGACTGGCCGACGACACGCTGACCCACGTCACCAACTTCGACCCCCTCTACGTAAAGGACCACAAGGAGTGGCTCAAGCTCTACATACCCGCCCGTTCGGCCGTGGTGCTCAAGAAAAACTAAAGGGCGGTTCAGGAAGAACCAAATGGTGGCTCAAGAAAAACCAAAGCCCAAGACACGGGCTTTTCACACCGGAAAGCAATGGACTCTCAAAGCAAAAAACACAACGATGGCACCATGACCGCAAAGGTCGTGTGTGCCGTCGTTTTCTGTATGTTCGCCTTTTCATATCTGTTTTTCTATCAGGCAGACATACTTGCTGTGGCGCAACACGTGCTCAGCTGCGGCGCAACACGATACAACCGCACTTCGGGCGCAGTAATCATAACGGCGGTGCTGCTGCTCATGCAGGTGGCTGTGGCCTTTCTCACAAAGCTCACGGGTAGCCGTCACGCCATCACCTACTTCCCATCGCTGCTCATACTGGCCATACTCACCTCGCCTGACATCAGCACAGACGGCAGCATAGGCTTCGGAGCATGGCTCTGGGCTGCGCCGCTGCTCATTGCGGCATGGGCAGGAGCGGTGGCCGTGGCGAGAAAAATACCCTACGGAAGGCCTACGGGCAAAGGAATGTCTGCCCGGACAATATGGACCAACGTGCTTACCCTGTGCGCAATGTTCATCTTCACCGGAGCGACAGGCAGCAGCAACGATGTGCTCCACTACCGCATGCGCGCCGAAAACCGCCTCTTGCACGGCAACTTCGAAGGTGCGCTTGAGGCAGGGGCAAGGTCGCTGCGCACCGACGGCAACCTGACCATGCTCCGGGCATACGCCTTGGCGCGCAAAGGAGAGCTGGGCGAGAGCCTGTTCACCTATCCCATAGACTGCAAGGGCAGCGACTTGCTGCCTGTGTCGGGCGAAACACGCTGCATGATGTACCCAACCGACAGTATCTACAGGTTTCTCGGCGCACGCCCGGCAGCAAACATGACCACGGAAACCTATCTCAAAGCATTGCTCCGCAGCAAGAAAGCATCAACGGCGGTGAAGGACTATCTGCTGTGCGTCTGTCTCGTTGACCGCGACCTCGACGGCTTCGCCCGACTACTGCCCCGGTTCTACGACACCAACAGTCACCTGCCCCGTCACTATCGCGAGGCTCTCACCATATACACCCATCTGCGTTCCAACCCGATTATCACATACCACGACGATGTCACGGCAACCGACTTCAAGGATTTGCAGACTATGGAGAAGCAATACAGCGACCCGCACGAGCGCAGACTCGCTATCTTCGACCACTACAACGGCACATACTGGTGGTATTATGAATATGGGAGTGGTTCTGTAAATTACAGCCGTAACCAATAGAACCACACTATGAGAAAAAGCAATAGAGAATAAGTAGCCTATGCCAAGCCAAAGCGATGAAGCAAAGGGGATGGGACTAACTTAGGAAGTGTGCAAAGACTAACTTAGGAGGTACGGCACCCTCGCTACCATTCGTGCGAAGTTGCCGTACCTCCCACGCAAGCACGAGCTTAATACACTCTGGGGCCAAAGATGCTTGTGCCCACTCTTACTATTGTGCTTCCGCACTCTATGGCTATGCGGTAATCGTGGCTCATGCCCCACGAACGCTCGCAGAAGGCGGGGTCGTTGGGGAAATACTGCTGCTTCACTTCGTCAAAGAAATGCTGGGCGGTGGTAAACTCCGAACGTATCTGGTTTTCATCGTCCACAAACGAGGCCATCATCATTAGTCCGCATATACGCACGTTGTGCAGTTCGCGCCACTCTCCGTCTGCCAACAACTGGCGGCAAGCGTCGGGGGTGAGTCCATACTTGGTGGCTTCCTGGGCTATGTGCAGTTCAAGAAGCACATTGATGGTGCGTCCGCATCTGGCGGCCTGCTTGTTTATCTCGCGCAGGAGCTTGATTGAGTCCACCGCCTCCACCATTGATATGTAGGGAGCGATGTATTTCACCTTGTTGGTCTGCAGGTGTCCTATGAAGTGCCACTCTATGTCGGAGGGCAACGACGCCTGCTTCTTAGCCAGTTCCTGCTCGTGGCTTTCGCCGAACAGTCGTTGGCCACAGGCGTAGGCAGCCTCAAGATATTCGTTGGGGTGGAACTTGCTGACGGCCACGAGGCGCACTCCCTGTGGCAGGTCGGCCAGCACTTTCTCAAGATTGCCCTTCACGTCATAGTCCAATGCCATTTTCTCTCCTCCTTTTTGGTCAGGCCGTTGCCGTTTACTGTTCGTATTCGGGCTTGTCGTTGGCCTCTTTCTTCTTGTATTCGTATACGTCCATGAGCTGCGTTTCGCTAACGGATGCTATGGCGTAGTCTATCATGCCGCTGTTCATCACATCGTTGATGTTCTTCACAGCACCTTCAAGTGTTCCCGCGTTGACAAGATAGTTCACGTTGGAGCGTTTCTCCTTGTCGGTTTTCTCGTCAATGGTGATGAATTGCAGCTTGGCTTTGTACCAGCGGTCGGCTTCGTCGCTGTCGCTGAAGAATATTTCCTTGTAGGCGGCTTTCTTTATATCGGCCACTTCAAACTCTCCGCTGATGTATGACGACATTTCCTCCATAATGCGCTGCTCCGCTTCGGTAAAGCTGAGGGCATCCACGGTGTATACCTCGGTCACTTTCTTCTGCATTCCGTCGTCCATGGTTTTCTCGTAACGGATTTTGCATTCAAACCATTCGGCTGTTCTGCTTCTCATATTCTTTATTTAATTGTTTTGTTCGTAGGTTTTCGGAGCGCAAAAGTAACCCATTTTTGGCTGAAATCTGCGAATTGGGGGTAAAAATTAATGTTAACGACCGTGGATGCGCATAGTAAACCGTGCCATCGGTTCAGACACATGACAAGGTTGTTGTGCATGCACGTGCCAGCAGTTCAGGTGCACGGCAAGGTGTTGGTACTGGGCAAAGCTGGCGGTTAGCTGTAGAGGAAGCGTTTGATGCTCTTCTTGGGAGTCTTCTCAAACTCCTCTCCGCGCAGTTCTATGGAAGCGATTTTCGAGTAGGCCGGCATCTGCTGGTTCAGTTCCTGTCGGTTTCGCTCCATGGCTGCCGTCACGTCGGCCGTGTTAAACCCGAGAGCCTTGGCCTCGTCATAGTCGGGGAATACCAAGCCCACCAGCTTGCCGCCTCGCTGTACCACCACGCTTTCTATCACCATCGGCATGGAATTGAGCTTGTCCTCTATCTCCTCGGGATAGATGTTCTGTCCGTTGGAGCCGAGAAGCATGTTTTTGGAGCGTCCCTTGATGTACACGTTACCCTTGGAGTCCATTGTACCGAGGTCGCCGGTGTGATACCATCCCTCGCTGTCTATGGTGGCAGCCGTGGCTTCCTCGTTTTTGTAGTAGCCAAGCATTACGTTGAGTCCGCGCGCAAGTATTTCTCCGGGCACCGTTTCCGGTTCGGGGCTGTCTATACGCACTTCCATGTGAGCCACTGCACGTCCGCAGCTTCCGGGGGCAAAGTTGTGCCAGTCGGAATAGCAGATTATGGGGGCGCACTCCGTGGCTCCATACCCCACGGTGTAGGGAAACTCTATGCGGTGGAGAAAACGCTCCACTTCCTGATTGAAGGCCGCCCCGCCGACGATTATTTCGTAGAACGATCCGCCAAACGCATTCACCACCTGCTCGCGTATCTTCTGTTGCACTTTGCGGCTGATGACCGGCATGTTCATCAAAAGGCGCACCCGACCGTTCTGTATCTTAGGGAACACTCGCTTGCGGATAATCTTCTCTATCACCAAAGGCACGGCTATTATGATGGCCGGCTTCACTTCGGCAAACGCCTGGGCTATGATGGCCGGCGAAGGTACCCGGGTGAGGTAGAACACGTGGCAACCGTGGAGAAACTCGAAGAGGAACTCGAAAGCCATGCCGTACATGTGGGCCATGGGCAGTATGCTTATCACGTTGTCGCCGCGCTTTATTATCTGTCCCAGCACACCATCGGCAAAGTCGTAGTTGCTCCACAGGGCACGGAAGGGCACCATCACTCCCTTGGAAAATCCCGTGGTGCCGCTCGTGTAGTTTATCATGGCCAGCTGATCGCCGTTGGCTTCGCGGTAGTAGGCCACGTGTTCCTTGCGGAAAAACTTAGGATATTTCTTTCCGAACATCTCGTTGAGGTGCTCTCGGGCATAGGTGAGCTTGTCCGTGCGCGACACCATCAGCGAATAGTCGGGAATGTTTATTATGCCCTCAAGTGTGGGCATGCGCAATGGGTCGATGATTGTGGCCACAACATCGCCCACGAACAGAAATCGTGACTCGCTGTGGTTCACGATATTGTGTATCTGGTCGGCCGTAAACTCATGGAGTATGGGCACAGCTATGGCACCGTAGGTAAGTGTGGCGAGAAAGGCCACCGCCCAGTTGGCGCAGTTGCGGCCGCAGAGAGCCACCTTGTCGCCGCGCTTCACACCCCCGTTTTCAAACAGTATGTGCAGCTTCTCTATCTTGCGCGCCACGTCGTGATACTGCAGAGTTATGCCCTTGTAGTCGGTAAGCGCGTCAAAGTCCCAGTTGTCCTTGATGCTCTGCTCTATGAGTGCGTTAAGGCTCGGTATTTCCATTGTCATTCCTTTGATGTTCATTTGCCCATACTGGCACTGTACAGGTATCTCTTTATGCTCTTCTTGGGAGTCTTTTCAAACTCAGCTTCGTGCAACTTTATAGCCGACAGTCGGCAATATGCCGGCAACATGGTGTTGAGGCTCTGTCGGTTTTGCTCCATCACACTCACGAGGTCTTCCTTGGCCAGTCCCATGTTTGCGGCCTCGTCATAGTCGGGATGCACAAGAGCCACAAGCCGTTCACCGTCCTGCACCACTATGCTTTCGCTCACCATGGTCATGGAGTTGAGTTTGTCCTCTATTTCCTCGGGATAAACGTTCTGTCCGTTTGCTCCGAGCAACATATTCTTTATGCGTCCCTTGATGAACACATGGCCGTCGGCGCTCATGGTTCCGAGGTCGCCGGTGTGATACCATCCCTCCTTGTCGATGGTGGCTGCCGTAGCCTCCTCATTCTTATAATAGCCGAGCATCACGTTTGTGCCTCTTGACACAATCTCCCCCGGCACGTTTTCCGGGTCGTTGCTCAGTATCTTCACCTCCATATAGTCCACCGGTGTGCCGCAGCTGCCCGGTACAAAGTCGCGCCAGTCGCTGAACGTTATGAGCGGAGCACACTCCGTGGCACCGTAGCCCACGGTAATCGGGAAATCTATGTCCTTGAGAAACTGCTCTATCTCCTGGTTGAGCGGAGCACCTCCAACGACCACTTCGTATGCCTGGCCGCCAAACACCGCCGACACCTGCTCGCATATCGTCTGCTTCACCTTCTTGCTTATCACGGGCATATTGAGCAGCAGTTTCATCCTGTTGTTCTGTATCTTCGGGAACACTCCTTTGCGGATGATCTTCTCCACCACCAGCGGCACCGATATCACTACGGCTGGCTTCACCTCGGCAAAAGCCTTGGCTATCACTGCCGGCGAGGGCAAACGCGTGAGGAAGTGTATGTGGCAACCGTGGCAGAAGGGGAAGAGAAACTCCACCGCCATGCCATACATGTGGGCCATGGGCAGTATGCTCAGTATCTTGCTGCCCGGCTTCACATGAGAGCCAATCGCCCTAAGGCAGAAGTCCACATTGCCCCATATGGCACGGTAGGGCAGCATGGCACCCTTGGAAAAGCCCGTAGTGCCGCTCGTATAGTTGATGAGCGCAAGCTCGTCGCCGTTCCGCTCCCTGTGGTAGTGCACGTCGCTGGCACGGAACGCCATGGGAAATTTCTTCCCGAACAGCTCGTTTAGGTGTTCACGGGCATAGGTAAGTTTCTCCGAACGCGACATCATTAGCGAATAGTCGGGAATGTTCACTATTCCTTCAAGAGCCGGCATGGCCTCGGGGTCAATCGTCTTTACCACCACATCGCCAACAAACAGTAGCTTGGCTTCGCTGTGGTTCACGATATTGTGTATCTGTTCGGCGCAGAACTCATGCTGCACCGGAACCGCCACCGCCCCATAGGCCAACGTAGCGAAGAAGGCCACCGCCCAGTGTGCACTGTTGCGTCCGCAGATGGCAATGCGGTCGCCACACCCCACCCCACTATTTTCAAACAGTATGTGAAGCTTCTCTATCTTCCGTGCCACATCATGGTATTGGAGCGTTATGCCCTGATAGTCGGTCAAGGCATCCTTGTCCCAGTTGTCCACTATGCTCTTTTCTATGTAGGAATTAAAACTGCTAAACGTATTCATTGCACAAATTTAGTAACAGTGTGCAAAGGTATGCCTTTTAATGCACAAAACCAAATAATCTGTGCACTATTTAGGGTGCATGTGCAAGGACAGGAGGGTGTTCATGCAATGATTGGAGAGGATTGGAACAATGGCAGAGAGAAATAGAACAACGTTTAATGCGGATTTGTGAGGAGTTTGGAGAGGATTTGAGCGAAGAATGATGAATGTACGAAAGTGCGGAAATACGGAAGTATGAAAGTACGGATATATTTCCGTAGACAGACACGTTGGTATGTCCGAACGTTTCGTCGATGGTTTTGTATATTTATCATTGGAAATTTCGGAGCCGAATGTGCGGCGCACGACAGGTAAACATCCGCGGGACTGTCTCACCGCACTTCTGTCACCCTTTAATAGCCTAAAAACAAGGGCATTCGTTTTTTTTTTTGTACTTTTGCAGCCATTAAAAACACCTGAAACGCAACAATGCCAGAACAAACAAATAGCGGCAGGACGAGGCGCACAAGCCGCCCCGCACCTGTGGACACTACATTCGCCCATCTGCAACCGCAGGCTCTCGACGTGGAAAAGGCCGTGCTGGGAGCCATCATGATAGACAAAGACGCATACGCGGTGGTGTGCGAAATACTCTATCCGGAGAGTTTCTACGAGAAGCGCAACCAACTGATTTACTCCGCCATACGCGACCTTAGCGGCGACGAGCACCCCATAGACGTGCTCACCGTGACCGAAAGGCTGGCAAAAAACGGCACGCTCGAGGATGTGGGCGGCCCTGCATACATAGCCGAGCTTAGCTCGAGGGTGGCCTCATCGGCCAACATAGAGTATCACGCAAGGATAATAGCCCAGAAGTTCCTTGCCCGCCAGCTCATATCCTTTGCGAGCGTGGTGGAGACAAAAGCCTTTGACGACACCACCGACATAGACGATCTGATGCAGGAAGCCGAGAGTTCGCTCTTTGAGTTGTCGCAGCGTCACATGAAGAAGGACTACACACAGATAGACCCTGTGATAAAGAATGCCGTGGAGGTGATACAAAGGGCTTCGGAAAACAAAGACGGTCTGACGGGAGTGCCTTCTGGATACAACAAGCTGGACGACATCACGAGCGGTTGGCAGTCGAGCGACCTCGTAATCATAGCCGGACGACCGGCCATGGGCAAGACATCGTTCGCCCTTTCGATGGCCAAGAACATTGCAGCCGACTTCAAGGTTCCCATCGCCTTCTTCTCGCTTGAAATGAGCAACGTGCAGCTTGTGAACCGTCTCATATCCAACGCCTGTGAGATACAGGGCAGCAAGATACTTAGCGGACAGCTGCGTCCCGACGAGTGGGACAGGCTGGACAAGCGCATGAACAATCTGCTCGGTGCGCCGATGTACATAGACGACACACCGGGACTCTCGGTGTTTGAGTTGCGCACAAAGGCCAGAAGACTCGTAAGGGAGCATGGGGTGAAGATGATAATGATTGACTACCTTCAGCTTATGAACGCCAACGGCATGCGGTTCAACAGCCGACAGGAAGAGGTGGCCAAGATATCTACCTCGCTGAAGGGACTGGCCAAGGAACTGGACATACCCATCTTGGCGTTGAGCCAGCTGAACCGTGGTGTGGAGGGGCGCGAAGGCATCGAAGGCAAGATACCGCAGCTGAGCGACCTGCGCGAGTCGGGTGCCATAGAGCAGGATGCCGACATGGTGCTGTTCGTACACCGCCCCGAATATTACCATATATATAATGACGAGAAGGGCAACGACCTGCGCGGCATGGCACAGATAATCATAGCCAAGCACCGTAAGGGAGCCACGGGCACCGTGACCCTGGCTTTCCGCGGAGAGTTTACACGGTTTGAAAACCCGGAGGACAAGTCGCTTGGCGGCCACTCCGACACGGCCGAGGGCGAGATAGTTGGGTCAAAGGTGAACGGCGACGACTTTAGCGACGACGGCATGGGCGACTTCGGAATGGACCTGCCGTATATCGACAACTTCGACCCGCAGCCCGGCAACGGCGGCCAACCGGCTTTCTAACGACGCAACGATACAAGGAAAAAGGCAATGCACGGAGGTGGTAAGTAGGTGTTCAAAATTATTTGATATAGATATGCTGACGTACACTTATGTACGAATAATTTTTAACGCCTACTTATAATCTGCCGACAGCATACATATAAGTCTTTCACAGAATGGAAGAAAGCTATTTATCAGCAGTAAGCACCATCTTTATACGACGCATCCGCTGCATAATCGCGGCAACGGTTGCGGCGCTGCTCTGCCACGCAGTTGCCTTGGCAGACACGACATCAGCAGACGAGTGTGCCGGCATGAAGTCCAAGGTTCACAAGAGCTACATCTACAGATACTTTCTCAAAGACAAGCAAGGCTGCACATACAGTCTGGCCAATCCGCTGGCGTTTCTTTCGGCAAAAGCTGTGGAGCGGCGCAGGAGACAAGGACTGGAAGTGGACTCCACCGACCTGCCCGTAAGCACCGCCTACACCCAGATGTTCAATGTGGAAGGGGCGAGGCTGGTGGGCACAAGCCGATGGAACAACACCGTGATAGTGAGCGTGAGCGACACTGCCGTGGCAAACAGTCTGGCCAAGCTCCGCTGCGTGGCGGCCTACAAGATGGTGTGGCAGTCGCCCGACTCCATACTTCCGCCGTCTAAACGGCTGAAACGCCACGCAACATACTACAGTTGGGACTCCATACCCTCGTCTCTGCACGCCGCAGCGAGAGAGCAGATGGCCGCAATCAACGGACTGGGACTCCACCGAAAAGGCTTCACGGGCAAGGGCGTGACCATTGCCGTGCTCGACGGAGGATTCATGAACGCCGACAGTCTTTCTGCCTTTGCCCACACAAGCATACTGGGCATGCACGACTTCGTGAACCCCTCGGTACGGGGCAACCTCTGCCAAGAAACCGACCACGGCACCAAAGTGCTCTCGGCCATGGCCGCCAACGCCCCCAACGTGTATGTAGGCTGCGCCCCCGATGCATCCTACTGGCTTCTGCGGTGCGAAGACAGGCGGTCGGAGCAACCCGTGGAAGAAGACTACTGGGCCATGGCGGCCGAATTTGCCGACTCCGTAGGGGCGGAAATGATCAACAGCAGCCTCGGCTACTACCATTTCGACAACAAGGCCGACGACTACCGATACCGTGACATGGACGGACACACGGCTCTCATATCCCACACGGCATCCATGTTGGCGGGCAAAGGCATCATACTTGTGAACAGCGCGGGCAACAGCGGCATGGGTCCGTGGAAGAAGATAACGTTTCCGGCAGACGCGGAGGACATCATCACAGTGGGAGCCATAACCCCCACCGGATGCAACGCACCGTTTAGCGGAGTAGGCCCGACACAGGACGGAAGGGTGAAACCCGACGTGATGGCCCCCGGAAGTCCCGCCAGCCTCATCTCCGGCCGAGGCACAGTGGTGCAGGACATGGGCACTTCGTTTGCCACTCCGATTGTGTGCGGCATGACGGCCTGCCTGTGGCAAGCCCTGCCGCAGCTCACGGCAAAGGACATAATGCAGATTGTGAGGCAGAGTGCGGGCAACAGCGACCACCCCGACAACATATTCGGGTATGGTGTGGCCGACTTCGGCAGGGCGCTTGACATGGGTCAGGCTTTGCAAAAGAAAAGAACAAACAGCAGCAAGACATGGAACACGACCGGAGACTGACGCTATTTGAGCTTAACAACCTCGTGAGGCGGAGCCTGGAAACGCTCATGCCCGACGACTACTGGGTGGAAGCCGAACTGTCGGAACTGCGCACTTCGCCGCAAGGCCACTGCTACATGGAGCTGGTGCAGAAAGACGCAGAGAGCAACACGCCAGTGGCCCGCGCCCAGGCCAAGTGCTGGAGACAGACTTGGTTTCCGGTGGACAAACGCTTCCGTCAAGCCACAGGCCAGACATTGCGCGCCGGCATGAAGGTGCTGCTCAGAGTACGGGTCAACTTCCACGAAGCGTTCGGCTTCTCATGGATTGTGGACGACATTGATCCCTACTTCACCCTCGGCGACATGGCGCGCCGAAGACAGGAAATACTGGCAAAGCTGAAGGCCGAGGGTGTGATAGACCTTAACAAAGGCTTGCCCCTACCCCTGTTCGCCCAGAACATTGCCGTTGTCTCGAGCGCAACCGCTGCCGGCTATGGCGACTTCTGCCGACAACTGGCCGACAACGAATACGGTTTCAGTTTCCGCACCCGACTGTTTGCCGCCTCCATGCAGGGCGAGCAGGTGGAGGCAAGCGTGATAGCGGCACTCAACAGCATCTATGCCGAGGCCTACCGCTACGACTGCGTGGTAATCATACGCGGAGGCGGTGCCACAAGCGACCTTTCCGGCTTCGACACACTCGCACTGGCAGAAAACGTAGCCAACTTCCCCTTGCCCGTAATCACCGGCATCGGCCACGACCGCGACGAGTCGGTGGTTGACTTCGTGGCGCACACGAGGGTAAAGACTCCCACTGCGGCGGCGGCCTTCCTTATAGCCAACCTCAAGGGCGTGGCCGACAGGTTGACCGATGCCGAAAGGCGCATTGCACGCACGGCAACAGCAAGAAAAGACTTGGAAAAGGAAAGGCTGAACCGGCTGCAAGACCGCATACCCACATTGTTCTCAGCCATAAAGAGCCGACAGGAGGCACGGTTGGCCTCGCTCACCGGACACATGGCCACCGCATCCACAAGGAGGATGGAAACGGAACGGCGCAAGACGGAGACCATGACGGCAAGACTGTATCCTCTGCCGCAGCGCCGGCTCACCGCAGAACGCCACCGGATAGAGCTGCTTGCCCAACGGGCCAATGCGCTTGACCCGAAATGGCTGCTCAAACGCGGATTCAGCATCACAACCGTTGGGGGAAAGGTGGTGCACGACGCAAAGGCGCTGAAGTCCGGCGACAAGATTGAAACCAGATTCGGCCAGGGAAAGGTGACGTCAACAGTGGACTGACCCTGCAAAGGCATGTGGCAAAACGGCATTTTCAGAAACCAGAAACTTGAGCAATGAGTAATATATATAAATGTATATGGAAGAGGAAATCAAATATGAAGAGGCTGTACGCGAAATAGAGCGCATAGTGAGACAGATGGAGAACGACGAGCTGGACCTTGACTCGCTGGCAGGGCAACTGAAGCGGGCGCAAGAACTGCTCAAGCTGTGCCGCGACAAGCTGACAAAGACTGAAAGCGACATCAACGCCGTGCTCAACCCTACAGACAAGCCTGCCGGACAGTAGGCCGAAAACCGCAGCGCAACGGTCGCAAGCAACCCACAAATGTGGTGTTTTGTTTTGGCTTTTGGCCGTTTTGGCTTAATTTTGCAGTTCTATTAAAAGCTTTTTACCGCAAATTATGGATATAAAACAGGCCGAATTCACTCTCAGTGCCCCCAACGTTGCCATGTGCCCCAACGACAACAAGCCCGAATATGCATTCATCGGACGGTCAAACGTGGGCAAGTCGAGCCTCATCAACATGCTGTGCAACAATAAGAAGCTGGCCAAGACATCGTCGCTGCCCGGCAAGACGCTGCTCATAAACCACTTCATAGTAAACCGCGAATGGTACATCGTTGACCTGCCCGGCTACGGTTTCGCCAAGCGTTCCAAGAAGGAGCAGAAGCGGCTGGAGCAGATGATAGACGGCTACATACTGCAACGCGAGCAGCTGGTGAACCTCTTCGTGCTTGTGGACATTCGCCACGAGGCACAGAAGATCGACCTTGACTTCATAAACTGGCTCGGCGAGAGCGGCATTCCGTTTACCATCGTGTTCACCAAAGCAGACAAACTCAGCGGGGCAAAGGTTCACGCCGCAGTGGAAGCCTACAAGAAAGTGCTTTCGGCAGAATGGGAGGAGATGCCGCCAATGTTTGTCACTTCGGCCGAGAAGAAGACCGGACGCGACGAGTTGCTGGGCTATATAGAAGACATAAACAAAACGCTGGCAGAGGGCAACAATGGCTAAGGACACTCCCTTTCTTGACGTACAGGGACTCAGCAAGTCGTTTGGGGCGTTGAGGCTGTTCGACAACATCAGCCTGAGCGTTTCCGAGGGACAGAAAGTGGGTCTCATAGCCCGCAACGGCACCGGCAAGTCCACCCTTCTGTCCATAATAGCCGGCAAGGAAAGCGCAGATGCCGGCGAGATAGTGTTCCGCCGCGACCTTAAAGTGGGCTTTCTCGAACAGTCTCCGGCATTCGATGCAGACGAGTCGGTGCTTGACGCCTGCTTCAACCACAACGGTGAAGATGAAAAGGTGCTTAAGGCCAAACAGATACTCACCAAGCTCAAGATAACCGACCTTGACCAGCCCATGGGGCAGCTTAGCGGCGGACAGCGGAAGCGTGTGGCACTGGCCAACGTGCTCATAACCGAACCCGACCTGCTTATCCTTGACGAGCCGACCAACCACCTCGACCTCGAAATGATCGAGTGGCTCGAAGGTTTCCTTGCCCGCGGCAACCGCACCCTGCTCATGGTGACCCACGACCGGTTCTTCCTTGACCGAGTGTGCAGCGTGATAATGGAACTTGACGACCGCACCATATATACCTACCGCGGCAACTACAGCTACTATCTCGAAAAACGGCAGGAACGGATAGACGCGCGCCGTGCCGAGATAGCCCGCGCCAACAACCTCTACCGCACCGAACTGGAATGGATGCGCCGTATGCCTCAGGCCCGCGGCCACAAGGCCAAGTATCGGGAGGACGCGTTCTATGAGTTGGAACGTGTGGCCAAACAGCGTGTAGAGGAGCGGCAGGTGAGGCTCAAGGCCAGCAACGTTTATATCGGCAGCAAGATATTCGAGTGTCAATACATTTCCAAGGCCTTCGGAACGGAGCACGTCATCATGAAGGACTTCTACTACAACTTCGCGCGCTTCGAGAAGATGGGCATCGTGGGCAACAACGGCACCGGCAAGTCCACATTCGTGAAGATGCTGCTGGGACAGGAACAGCCCGACGAGGGGCGCATAGTCATTGGAGACACCGTGCGCTTCGGATATTTCTCACAGGAAGGCCTGAAGTTTGACGAAAGCCAAAAGGTGATAGACGTGATTACGGCCATCGCCGACTATATAGACCTCGGTTCCGGCCGCCACATGACAGCATCGCAGTTTCTGCAATACTTCATGTTCACTCCCGAACAGCAGCACAACTACGTATACAAGCTGAGCGGAGGCGAACGCCGCAAGCTCTATCTGTGTACGGTGCTGATGAAAAACCCCAACTTCCTTGTGCTCGACGAGCCTACAAACGACCTTGACATAGTGACGCTGCAGGTGCTTGAGGAATATCTGGCCGACTTCCCGGGGTGCGTAATCATCGTCAGCCACGACCGCTACTTCATGGACAAGGTGGTGGACCATCTGTTGGTGTTCAAGGGACAGGGCGAGATAAAGGACTTCCCGGGCAACTACACCCAATACCGGGCGTGGAGTGCGCTGGAGTCAGACAAGGAACCTAAGGAAACGGCAAAGGCCGCAGAGCCTAAGGCCGACAGAAAGAGCTACCGCAACGACACGCGCCGCCGCATGACATTCAAGGAGAAGACGGAATTCGCGCGGCTTGAAACCGAGATTGCCGCCCTTGAAGCCGAGCAGCAACAGCTGGAGGAAGCCCTTTGCAGCGGCACGCTCGGTGTGGAGGAACTCACGGAGAAGAGTCGTCGCCTGCCGAAACTCAAGGAGGAACTTGACGAGAAGAGCATGCGCTGGCTCGAACTTAGCGAGATTGAATCATAAGACACAATAATCATCATACATGGACCAGCAGTATCCTTCCCGTTTATTGGAGAAAGCCGTGGGTGAGTTTTCACGCCTGCCGGGCATAGGCCGCAAGACAGCCTTGAGGCTTGTGCTGCATCTCTTGCGCCAGAACACGGCCGATGTGGAACGCTTCGCCGAGACCGTGGCCGACATGCGGCGCAATGTGAAGTTCTGCTCCGTGTGCCACAATGTGAGCGACACCGACGTTTGCCCGATATGTTCCAACCATAAGCGCGACCGGTCTACGGTATGCGTGGTGGAAAACGTGCAGGACGTGATGGCTGTGGAAAACACCCAGCAGTTCAACGGCCTGTATCACGTGCTCGGAGGGGTAATATCGCCCATGGACGGTATGGGACCCGGCGACATAGAAATTGACTCGCTGGCCGCCCGCGTGGCTGCCGGAGACATCAGCGAAGTTATCCTTGCGTTGAGTCCCACGATGGAGGGCGATGCCACCAACTTCTACATCTCGCGCAAGCTTGCCCCCTACAACGTGCGCCTCAGCGTGATAGCCCGGGGTATAGCCGTTGGCGATGAGCTGGAATATGCCGATGAGGTTACGCTGGGCCGGTCGCTGATAAACCGCACCCCGTTTGACGGAGGGAAAATATGACGAAAACGATGAAAGACAATATCGGGAGGCAGCCGCTTGCCGCTTACTTCTGCACCATAGGGGCGTCTCTGATGCTCATGGTCCTGTTTGAAACCGGAGCTTTGGAGAGCGGATGGCTGGCCGTGGAGCGGCAAACAGAGTTTATCGTGGCTACTGTCATGGTGCTCGTCACCATCGGCTGTGCACCACTTTCGCTGCGCTTTCCGCACTTCAGCCGTGTGGCCGATGCGGTCAAGTCAGGCAAGTGCAACATGCGGGGCGGAGTCTTCACCATAAGGTTGCTGTTGCTCGGTGTCCCGATGTTCGCCAACACATTATTATATTATGCGTTCATGTCGCCACGTTTCGGCTACATGGCCATCATACTTCTGCTTTGCATGCTGTGCATTTACCCGTCGGTTGACAACGATAGCGAGGAGGACTGCCAATGAAAACAGCCAAACTCACCGTGGTCATCGTGAGCTACAACGTGAAGTACTACACGGAGCAATGCCTCAACAGCCTTGAAAAGGCGCTCAAAGGCATAGACAGCCAAGTGATTGTGGTGGACAACAACTCCAGAGACGGGTCGGCCGCCTATCTCTCCCACCGCTTCCGTGGCCGTGGCGTGGAGGTTATTGACAGCAATCACAACCTCGGCTTTGCCCGCGCCAACAACCTTGCCATACGCCAGACGGCAGGCGAATATGTGCTGCTGCTCAATCCCGACACGATAGTTGGCGAAGACACGGTGCGCAACGTGCTTGGCTTCATGGACTGCCACCCCAAAGCGGGAGGCGTGGGAGTGCGCATGCAGAACGCCAACGGCTCCAAGGCTCCCGAATCGCGCCGCGGACTGCCGTCGCCCTTTGTAGCCTTTTGCAAGATGGCCGGACTGTGTTCCTGCTTTCCCAAGAGCCGCACCTTCGGCCGCTACTACATGAGCTACCTCGGATGGGACGAGCCGTGCCGCATCGATGTGGTCAGCGGCGCATTCTTCATGCTCCGCCGCGAGGCACTCAGCCGTGTGGGACTGCTCGACGAGGACTTCTTCATGTATGGTGAGGACATAGACCTGTCATACCGACTGCTCAAGGGCGGATATGAAAACTGGTATCTGCCGCAACCCATGCTCCACTACAAAGGCGAGAGCACCCACAAAAGTTCCTTCCGCTATGTCCACGTGTTCTACCGTGCCATGCTCATCTTCTTCCGCAAGCACTACGGCCATCTCAGCTTCTGCATCTCGCTTCCCATCAAGATGGCCATATACTTCAAGGCATTGCTTGCGCTGGTCAAGATGCAATGCGACGGCATGCGCAAGTTTCTCGCCATGTCGCGCAACACGCCAAGGGCAGTCTATATGTTTGTGGGCAGCCAGCCCATGATTGACGCCTGTGCGGCCATATCGCGCCGCAAGGGACTCTCCGCACGCTACTGCCGTGAAGCCGGGATGGCAGCCGACATGATAGCAAAGCTCGGGGAGGAGACTGACGACAAGGCAATGGCCTACGTCGTGTTCGACACTTCAACATTCAGCTATAGCGACATGCTCAGCCTGATGGCCGCCAACCACCGGAAAAACATACAACTGGGAACGTACAACTGCCGCAACAGGATAATAATAACACAAAACGAAACGATAAAATGACCGCCAACGCCGACAACAATGCAGGAGATGTCGTGCTGCGCGCCATGGAGCCGGAAGACCTTGACCTGCTCTACCGCATAGAAAACGACCAGAACCTGTGGAACGTGAGTGTCACCAATGTACCCTACTCTCGGTACACTCTGCACAACTATATTGCCTCCGCCTCGGGCGACATCTACAAGGACGGGCAGGTGCGCCTGATGATAGAAAACGGCGAAGGTGCGGTTGTGGGCATTGTAGACGTTGTGGACTTCAATCCCGTACACCGACGTGCCGAGGTCGGCATAGTCATCGCCGACAAGTTTCGCCGCCACGGCTACGCCTGCGGTGCGCTGAAAAGGGTGGCCGAATATTCCCTGCGGGTGCTCCACCTCCACCAGCTCTATGCCGTGGTAAATGCCGACAACGCAGCTTCTTTGGCTCTTTTCACCAAAATGAACTATGCTCCAACTGCTCATCTTACCGACTGGCTCTATGACGGTCATGCCTATCACGATGCGGTTGTCATGCAGAAAAACCTCTGTTGAGACACTTTCCCTTGTCTGCGCTTGGCTTTGAAGCGAATGGTGCAATACTGTGGAAAAGCCGTTTCTGTGGTCAAGATAGATTGCCTTGTAGTCACAACGTTGTTTCCGTTAATAGATTCTCGCCGGAACAGGCTAGTTACATTGTTTTCTTTCTCACTCCATCTGGACAGAACGCAGAAACGCTGTTTCCATCATCTCTCCATTTGGAGTAATGCAGGAAACGCTGTTTCTGACATATTCCGACAAGGAATGGAGTAGTCATCATGCTACAAGCCTTTCCCGCCGATTTTCTTGGAAATACCGACACTGTTTCTGGCAACAAACTGTGAAAAGTTGACAGTTTGACGGTATTTCACCTTCCTTTTCGTAACATTTACACACTATTCTTCATCTATTCTTGCAAAAAGAAATAACAAATGCTTTATTCTATTTGATTTTTAGTAACTCTGTGGTGCATTCGCAACAAAAAGCGTTTGCAAACATACATAAGGCGTCATCAACGCTTTGCCTATTGATCTTTCTGAACGTAGGAAATTCAAATTGGTTGCCAATGGCATAGCAGAGAAGGTGTCACGGGTAGGTTGTATAAGTGTTCGAAATAGCTTAACGTCACCGTCTCTATTTTTGTGGCGGTGACGTTTTGTTTTTGAGTAAGCAGCATTATATAGTGGCCGTTGCATCCCACGCTCATCCCGAACGAATCCCGAAGCCATCCCGAACAAATCGGCAACTCCCAACGCCCTAATCTCGAGCCTCCCTTATCCGCTGAGACGGGCGCAGCAAGACGCAGCACCTACTAAGTTTGCATCGTGCCACGTACCTCCCGCATGGCGCAGCAGTTTCTCATGCTTCATTCCTTATCCCGCGCCTGATTATCACGAGCCGCTTTCGCAACTACCGCTAAACTAAAAATTGTTCTTTTTTTCGGTAAATATATTAAAAAGACGGTACAACAAAGCCTTGGCCAAGCTTTTTGCTTTGCCGTTTCGTTTAATTGGCCTAAATTTGCACGGATTAAACGCATTATAATTCAGACAAATGAACAAGAAGATAATCATACCGCTCGCCATAGTAATAGTGTTGTTGGCCGGAGGAACTGCGTGGCTCGCCGTGAGCCTCAACAAGCAGAAGCAGGCCAATGAGGACATGAAGGAACTGGCCGCACTCGACAAGAAGGAAATGGAAAACGAGTACGAACAGTTTGCCAGGCAGTACAGCGAGATGAAGACGCAGATAAACAACGACTCGATAGTGGCGCAGCTGACTCAGGAACAGATGAAAACCCAGAAACTGCTCGAGGAGTTGAAGAACGTGAAGAGCACCGACGCACGCGAGATAGCCAGACTGAAAAAGGAACTGGCCACAGTGCGCTCCGTATTGCGCAACTATGTCATGCAGATAGACTCGCTCAACAGGCTTAACGAGAGTCTGAAGGCGGAAAACACACGCATGAAGGGCGAGTATGCCACAGCCACCAAGCAGATAGAGGGACTGAGCAGCGAAAAGGCTTCGCTCTCGCAAAAGGTGGCCATAGCGGCACAGCTCGACGCAACCGGCATAAACATGATTGCCAAAAAGAAGAACGGCAAGCCGGTGAAGAAGATAAAGGACTGCAAGAGCATAGAAGTGTCGTTCCGCATTGCACGCAACGTGACGGCGCAAAACGGCACTCGTACATTATACATAAGGATAACCACTCCTACGGGTGATGCACTTAACGGCGGCGGGACATTTGCTTATGAGAACCGCAACATAGCCTACTCTATGAAGAAGTCCATAGAATACTCCGGCGAAGAGACTGCCGTGACCACTTATTGGCAGGTGGGCGAATACCTAAGCACAGGCACATACACCGTGAGCATATTCGCCGACGGCAACATGATAGGCTCGCGCAGCTTCGCCTTCCAAAAATAATGTCAACAATACTTCAACATAAATAGATGAGGAACAGCGCAATATTACTGCTGGCCATAGCCGCCGCAAGCATTCCTTCGGGAGGCGTGGCGCAGCGGGTGCTAACACTCGACAGCTGCCGGGCAATGGCTCTCAACGGCAACAAGCAGATGGCCGTGGCACGGGTCAAGCAGGAAATGGCAACCAACGTGAGAAAGTCGGCGCGCACCAAATATCTGCCCCACGTGAACGCTACGGGCGGATACCTGTACACCAGCAAGGAAATATCTCTGCTTAACGATGCGCAGAAGTCCATGCTCAGCAATATCGGCGGCACGACCTTTGCCGGAATCACGTCAAGTCTGCAAAACATCGGGGCAAGTCTCACACCCGACCAGATGGCCGCAATCAATCAGGCTCTGGCTCCGTTGGGCACCACCGCCGATCAGGTGATGGGACAAATGGGCAACAAACTGGGCGAAGCCACACAAGCTCTGAACGCCAAGGGGCAGTCGGTTGTAGACGCTTTCCGCACAGACACGCGCAACATCTTCGCCGCTTCGGTCACAGTGACCCAGCCGGTGTTTATGGGAGGAGCCATCACAGCCCTCAACCGCATGGCCGATTTGGGCGAGAATATGGCAGCCAACTCGGGCGAAGCCAAGAGGCAACAGACTGTTTACGACACGGAACAGGCCTACTGGACCGTTGTGTCGCTAACCCACAAGAAGCGTCTGGCAGAAAGCTATCTCACGCTGATAAAGAAGCTCGACGCCGATGTGGACAAGATGATAAAGGAAGGAGTGGCAACACGGTCGGACGGACTGACTGTGAGCGTGAAAGCCAATGAGGCCGAGATGACCCTCACACAGGTGAACGACGGTTTGGCTCTGGCAAAGATGCTGCTGTGCCAACGGTGCGGACTGCCGCTCGACGAAAACATCAAGCTGGCCGATGAAGACAGCGACTCGCTGACAACGGCCAACTCCGACATTCCGACACAGCAACCGGCTACGCCCGAAGCTCGTCCGGAACTGAAAATGCTGCAGAACACGGTGGACATGGGCAAGCAGTCGGTCAAGCTGATAAGAGCCGAAGGACTGCCGCAGGTAATGCTCATAGGCGGATATTCGGTGAGCAACCCCAACGTATACAACGGTTTTCAGAAAAAGTTCGGGGGAGCATGGAACGTGGGAGTGCTCGTAAGAGTGCCCATATTCAACTGGGGCGACGTGGCCTATAAGATACGTGCAGCAAAGAATGCCACCACCATAGCCACACTCGAATATGAAGAGGCAAGCGAACTGGCCAGCCTGCAGGTGAGCCAAAGCTCTTTCAAAGTGGGTCAGGCAGAGAAGAAGCTGGCCTTGGCACGCACCAGTACAAACCGCGCGGAGGAAAACCTGAGGTGCGCCAACCTTGGTTTCAAGGAGGGCGTAGTGCAGTTGGCCGCCGTGATGGAGGCGCAAACGGCATGGCTGCAGGCCCAGTCGCAGAAGATTGATGCGGAAATAGACGCCAAGATGAGCCATACAAGCCTGCGCAAAGCCCTCGGAACGATACAATAGAAACAACAGCAGAGCACAACTTACATAGACAAACTCACACATAACCATACTACATTTACCATGTCAGCAAAATCGCAACACAACAATATACTGCTCGCAGTGGCCGGATTTACAGCCGTAATCGTGGCAGTAGCAATAATAGGATACTTCGCATTCGGGCACGAGCCGGAGGTAATACAGGGACAAGTCGACGTGACGGAATACAGAGTGTCGAGCAAGGTTCCGGGCAGAATACTGGAAATAAGGGTAAAGGAAGGCGACTTCGTGAAAGCCGGAGACACGCTGGCCATACTTGACGCTCCCGACGTGAAGGCCAAGATGACACAGGCACGCAGCGCAGAAGACGCCGCAGCGGCAATGAGCGAAATGGCAAAAAAAGGTGCGCGCGAAGAACAGATACGCGGCGCATACTCTGTGCTTCAGCAGGCCAAGGCCGGACTCGACATAGCCCAAAAGTCCTACAACCGCGTGCAACGCCTGTTCGACGAGGGAGTGATGAGTGCCCAGAAGCGCGACGAGGCATTGGCCAACTACAAGGCAATGGAAGCGCAGGTGAAAGCGGCCCAAAGCCAGTATGACATGGCGCGCAACGGAGCACGCCGCGAAGAGAAGCTGGCTTCGGAGGCACAGGTGAACAGAGCCAAGGGTGCCGTGGCCGAAGTCGGTTCGTACATCAACGAGACTGTACAGGTGGCGCAGATGGACGGCGAGGTGAGCGACATCTATCCCAAGGTAGGCGAACTTGTGGGCACAGGTTCTCCCATCATGTCCATATCCGTAATGGACGACATGTGGGGTGTTTTCAATGTGCGCGAAGACCAACTCGGCTCGCTTGCCGTAGGTTCGGAGTTTGAAACCTTCGTTCCCGCATTCAACAAGACTGTGCGCATGAAGGTGTTCTACATGAAAGACGAGGGCAGCTATGCAGTTTGGAAGGCCACAAAGGCCAACGGGCAGTACGACCTGAAGACATTTGAAGTGAAGGCACGTCCCGTGGGCAAGGTTGAAGGTCTGCGTCCGGGAATGTCGCTCGTGATAAAGAAGAACTAAAAGGCAAAGCCCAAAACAATACGACACAAGCCTGAAGAACAGAGCTGCAAAGCCCGATAACAGGACAAAAAGAATCAAAAGAACAAGACTGCAAAGTCTGAAGAACTAAGACCACAAAGGTCGGAGGTCAGATGAAAGATATAGTGCGGAATACATTTGAAGTGGCCAAACGAGAGTGCTGCATACTGCTGAAGAACCCGATATACTGGTTCTGCATGGTGGTGTTTCCTGTGCTGGTCGCTGTGTTCTTCACCTCCATGATGGACGACGGCCAACCGTTGGAGATGCCGGTAGGTGTGGTAGATCTCGACAATTCGGCAACGTCTCGGGCACTCATCCGGAGGCTTGACGCTTTCCAGACATCACGCGTGGTGGCCCACTACCCCTCCGTGGCAGAAGCAAGGCAAGCCGTGCAGCGTGGAGAGATTTACGGATTTCTGTATATGCCCAAGGGTATGACCGACAAATTGCTGTCGAGCCGCAGACCGAAGATTTCTTTCTACTACTCCATGACCTCGGTAACGGCCGGCGCACTGGTGTTCCGCGACCTTAAGACCGTAGCCACACTCGGATCGGCCGCAGTAGGACAAGCCACACTGCGCGCCAAAGGCATGACCGACGCACAGGCGCAGACATTTCTGCAACCCATTAAAGTGGATCTGCACCAGATTGCCAACCCATGGACCGACTATAATGTTTACCTCTCGACAATGCTTGTGCCGGGAGTGATGATGCTCTTCATATTCCTTATAACCGCTTACTCAATAGGCACCGAGCTGAAGTTCGGACGCTCAAAGAAATGGCTTGCCACGGCGGGCAACAACATCGTGGTGGCTCTCACAGGCAAACTGCTGCCGCAGACTGCGGTGTTTGTCATGCTGGCACTGGTCTATACCTACTATGTGTTCGGCTGTCTGGGCTTCCCCCACCACGGCGACACGGCATCGCTGATAGTGCTCGCCCTACTCATGGTGCTGCCCGCACAGAGTTTCGGCGTGTTCGCCTTCGGCCTGTTGCCGTCGCTGCGCATGTCCATGAGCATCTGCTCGCTGTGGGCCGTGCTCAGTTTCTCCATAGTTGGCTCGGCGTTTCCCGTACCCAATATGGATGCAGAACTGCAGGGACTGGCCTGGCTGTTTCCGCTGCGCCATTACTTTATAGTGTACAGTACTACCGTGTTAAATGGCTATCCCATACAGGGAGCATTACCCCACCTTGCCGCCCTGCTGGCGTTCATGCTGCTGCCGCTGCCCGTGCTTGGCAAGATGAAAAACGCCATGCTGAAGTACGTATACATTCCGTAGCGGGGAGACGGGCAGCAAACGGAAAACAAGACAACTGACAACAAGAAGAAACAAGCGCAAACGCACTCAACAGACATGAAAGGCTTAAAAAGAAAAATCCTGCAAAGCATAGAGGACACGTGCCTCGTGTGGCTCGAGGAACTGAAAGCAGTATTCCGCGACGAGGGAGTGCTCATGTTTGTGCTGCTCGTGCCTATAGCCTATCCTCTGCTCTACTCGTGGATATACAACAACGAAGTGGTGCGCGAGGTGCCTGTGGCCGTAGTTGACGAGAGCCGCAGCGCACTGAGCCGCGAGTTTGCAAGGCACTGCGACGCGTCGCCCGACGTGAAAGTGGCCGCCTACGCCACCGACATGGAGACGGCAAAAGGTATGATGGAACGGCGTGAAGTAAGCGGAATATACCGCTTCCCGCCCGATTTCGCCACACGTCTCAACCGTGGGCAGCAGGCCGTGGTGGGTGTGTATTGCGACATGAGCATAATGCTCAACTACAAGGCCATATACCAGACGGCAAGCGCAGTAAGCATGGATATGAACGCGCACATACAGACCGCACTTGCCGGCAACAAGACCGACCGTGAGGACCAGATAACCACACAACCGCTCGACTTCGACGAGGTTCCCATGTTCAACCCTGCCGGCGGCTACGGTTCATTCGTGTTGCCGGCCGTGCTCATGCTCATCATCCAGCAAACGCTGCTGCTCGGCATAGGCTTGTCGGCAGGTACGGCACGCGAAAACAACCGCTACCGCGACCTTGTACCTATCAGCCGCCACTATCAGGGAATATTCCGAATAGTGTTCGGCAAGTCCATGTGTTATTTCATGATCTATGCCGTTCTTGCAGCCTACCTTGCTCTGGTGGTGCCGCGTCTGTTCAGTTTCGTATGCATAGGAAGTCCGTCGGCACTCTTTGCGGTATTGTTTCCGTATCTTCTGGCGTGCATCTTCTTCGGACTCACCCTTTCGTGCATGATACGCTACCGCGAAAACGTGATGCTCCTTGTGGTCTTCTCCTCAGTACCGTTGCTGTTTCTCAGCGGAGTGTCGTGGCCCCAGAGCAACATTCCCGACTTTTGGAAAGCCGTGGCATGGCTGTTCCCGTCAACGTTCGGAGTGAGAGCCTACGTGAGAGTCAACTCCATGGGAGCCACACTCGATGATGTTCTCGTGGAATACCGTGCGTTGTGGATACAGGCCGTGGCCTATTTCCTGCTTGCCTGTGCCGTATACCGCAACCAGATTGTCCGCTCACGCCACCACGCCCTTGAACGCTTGGCCGAGATTAAGCGTAGGCGCAAGGAAAGGAAAAACTCCGAACTTAATCCTGTACAAGGGAAAACTTAATCCTACGCAAGGGAAAAACGAAGCGCAGCGGCGGAGACGCATTGCCGCCAGTCATATACTTTTTCACAAGAATATTTCGAAGTTTGGGAAATATGTGGTATTTTTGTGCTCGTAAAACAACTATAACATTAATCTAATTAGAGCAAATTTCATAGAACAGAAACTATGGCAAAAGTAGTAACATTAGGAGAAATCATGCTCCGCCTGTCCTCTCCTGGACAGAAGAGGTTCGTTCAGAGCGACACGTTCGACGTGGTTTACGGTGGCGGTGAGGCAAACGTAGCTGTCAGCTGCGCCAACTACGGTCACGATGCATACTTCGTGTCCAAGTTGCCCAAGCACGAGATAGGCCAGTGTGCAGTAAACTCGCTGCGCAAGTTTGGCGTTCACACCGACTTTATTGCCCGCGGCGGCAACCGTGTTGGTATCTACTACCTAGAGACAGGAGCGTCCATGCGCCCCTCAAAGGTTATTTACGACCGTGCCGGCAGCTCTATCGCCGAGGCCGACCCTACAGACTTCGACTTCGACAAGATTATGGAGGGTGCCGACTGGTTCCACTGGAGCGGCATCACCCCTGCCATCAGCGACAAGGCAGCCGAGCTGACACGCCTTGCCTGTGAGGCTGCAAAGCGTCACGGCGTTACCGTATCGGTTGACCTCAACTTCCGCAAGAAGCTGTGGACATCGGAGAAGGCTCAGAGCATAATGAAGCCCCTCATGAAGTATGTTGACGTGTGCATCGGCAACGAGGAAGACGCACAACTCTGCCTCGGATTCAAGCCTGAGGCCGATGTTGAGGGCGGAAAGACAGACGCAGAGGGCTACTACGGAATATTCAAGGGAATGATGGAAACATTCGGTTTCAAGTACGTCGTTTCCACTCTCCGCGAATCTCTCTCGGCCACACACAACGGCTGGAAGGCTCTCATATACAACGGCAAGGAGTTCTACCAGAGCAAGCACTACGACATCATGCCCATCATTGACCGCGTTGGCGGCGGCGACTCGTTCTCCGGCGGCTTGATTCACGGTCTGCTCACCTACCCCGACAACCAAGGCATGGCTCTTGAGTTTGCCGTTGCAGCATCGGCTCTGAAGCACACCATACCCGGCGATTTCAACATGGTTAGCCGCGAGGAGGTGGAGAACCTTGCCGGAGGCGACGCTTCAGGACGTGTGCAGAGATAACTTACAGAATCGAACAAGAAAAGAATAAGCACAACAATGGCAAAGTTTGACAAGATAGCTGTCCTTACCAAGATGGGACAGACAGGAATGGTGCCAGTGTTCTATCACAAGGACGCTGAGATAGCAAAAAAAGTTGTAAAGGCGTGCTACGACGGTGGCGTGCGTGCGTTTGAGTTCACCAACCGTGGCGATTTCGCCCACGAGGTATTCGCCGAGGTGGTAAAGTTTGCCGCCGTGGAGTGCCCCGAAATGGCTCTCGGCGTTGGCTCAATCGTTGACCCAGCCACAGCTGCCCTCTACTTGCAGCTCGGAGCCTGCTTCGTTGTAGGTCCTCTGTTCAACCCCGAGATTTCAAAGATTTGCAACCGACGCCTCGTGGCCTACACTCCCGGATGCGGTACAGTGTCGGAGGTTGGAGCTGCCCAAGAGACCGGATGCGACCTCTGCAAGGTGTTCCCCGGCGATGTGCTCGGTCCAAAGTTCGTGAAGGGCATGATGGCTCCCGCCCCTTGGTCAAAACTGATGGTTACAGGCGGCGTATCGCCCGACGAGGAGAACCTCTCTTCATGGATTAAGGCAGGCGTATATTGCGTGGGCATGGGTTCTAAACTGTTCCCGAAGGACGTGATAGCCGCAGGCAACTGGCAGGCCATAACCGACAAATGCGCCGAGGCTCTTGGCTACATCGCTAAGGCACGCGCCTAAACACACACTTACAAAAGGCTTCCTGTGGCTACTTGCCGCAGGGAGTCTTTTGTTTTTATCAGCTTGTTCGCATGAAGGCAACCAAGAGGTAGACAGGCTGAACGATGCATCATACGCCTTCCACTACCGTAATCTCGACTCCACCGAAACCTATGCCCGAAGGGCTTACGCCATGGCCACCAACTACAACGAAGGCAAGGCTGAAGCCCTCAACAACATGGCATTTGCAAGCATGGGTCGCATGGACTATGACAAAGCCCGGCAGCAACTTGACGAGGCCTCAGCACACACAGACAATTACATAGAGCTGCTCATAGCCGAAGTGCAGCAGATGCGCCTGTGCCAGCGAATGTCACGAAACAAGGACTTCTACGACTACCGCGAACGAGCCGACAAATGCCGACGGCGCATAAACGAGGAACGAGACAAACTACCCGAGCGGCAGAAGCGGCGACTGGACTACGCCGAAACGGAATATGCGATAGTCAACTCCACATATTATTACTATGTGGGACTGGAACGGCAGTCGGCCCAAGCTCTCGAAAACATAGTGTCCAACGGTGCCATACGCAACGACACCGCACAATATCTCAACTATATATATAATGTGGGGGCCGGAGGCATAATCACTCAAGGCACTCAGAAAGAAATCTACCGACAAGAGTTTGCCCTGCTGCTGAAATGCCTCTTCATGGCCAAGGACAACGGCTACACATTCTTTGCAGCAAACTCGCTTGAGGCCATGGCCGAACATCTGCTCACCCACAAGCAAGGCCAGACACTCACATCAACCTACAGAGTCGAACTACAAGCCATTGCGCCTGGCGTAAGCGACAGTCTTATGGCTGGATGGATGGCAGAAAACGCCCTTTACTTGTTCAAAGAATACGGCGACATATACCAGATAGCAGGGGCCGAACGCACCCTCGCGTCGTGCTACACGGCCATTGGTGACTATCGTTCCGCCCTGATTCATCTGGAACAAGCCCTGTCCGACGCGCGAACCGCACAGGCTCCCGACCTTGTGGCAAGCATACGCGAACAGTTGAGCGTGGCCTATTCGGCCATAAACGACAAGGCGGCGAGCGACTACAACCGCAACATCTACCTGGACTTGCAGGAAGAAACACGCCAAGACCGCTCGCTTGAAGCGCGTGCCGACGCATTAGGCCACACGGTTACGCTGCTCAACACGATGATTACGGTAATTCTTCTGGCCATAGCCTTACTTTTGTTCTTTCTGTGGCTCTTTGCTCGACTCAACAAACGGCGGCAGAAACACCACGGAACGGAGACTCTGCTTGCACCGCTGCACGAGTGGGAACAGGCCAACGAACGGCACAAAGCCGAGCTGCACAGGAAGAGCGCGGAGACTGACGACCTTTGCGCACAAAGGGAACTGCAACGACAAGCCAACGAGTGCGGCAACGTTGACCGACGCGCCAAGGTGTCGCTGGCAAGCAGCATACTACCACTGATTGACCGCATGATGCATGAGACCGAACGGCTTGACTCACACCTCGAAGACGAAAACACAAGGGAAGAAAGACGTCAATATATCATGCAGCTCGCATCAAAGACAGAAGAATACAACGGCGTGCTCACAGAGTGGATACAGATGAGCACCGGACAACTGAGCCTGCACATAGAGACATTTCCGCTCGCTCCGCTCTTTGCCACCATTGCAAACAATGAAACGAGCTTCCGCATGAAGGGCATAGAACTGGCAGTTGGCAACACCGATGCCGTGGTCAAGGCCGACAAGGTGCTCACCCTGTTCATGCTGAATACACTCGCCGACAACGCCCGCAAGTTCACTTCGCAAGGCGGCAGGGTGGACATTGCCGCCGAAAAACGCGAAGGATACGTGGAAATATCCGTTAGCGACAACGGCTGCGGCATGACCGATGCAGAACTGAAGGCCGTGTTTGAGCGCAAGATATACAAAGGACACGGTTTCGGACTGATGAATTGCCGTGGCATAATAGAAAAGTACCGCAAGACAAGCCGCCTCTTCAGCGTATGCTCCATAGGCGCAACATCAGAGAAAGGATGCGGCAGCCGCTTCTTCTTCCGCCTCCCCATGGGAGCAGTAAGAGCAGTGCTGGCTCTGGTTCTGTGCGCCTTGCCTGTGCTTACACAGGCGCAAACTTTGTCTGGCACGACTGCACAGGTCGCCAAGACAGGAGAGTTGCCAACCGGCAAGGCTAAGGTATACGCTGACTGTGCAGCCCGTTTCGCTGACAGCGCATACTATTCCAACATCGCCGGAACATACAACAGGACAGTACAGTTCACCGACTCGTGTCTGAAATACCTCAACCTGCAATACCTGACCGCCCATCCCCACAGCCGTATTCTGCTGCACAAGCGCGGCAACACCGCATTCACTCCACCTGAAATCAAGTGGTTTCACGACAGTGTGCACGTGGATTTCAGCGTCATACTCGACATTCGCAATGAGACAGCAGTGGCGGCATTGGCTCTGCACGACATGCCTTTATACGAATACAACAACAAGGTATATACGCAACTGTTCAAGGAACGGTCGGCCGACAACACTCTGGCCGACTACTGCCGGGTGATGCAGCAGTCGCAGACCAACAAAACCATAGCCATAATGATGTTTCTGCTGGTACTGTTGCTCATATTCCCCGCCTACTATTTCCTCTACTACCGCCACCTGCTCTACTACCGATACTGCATGGAACGCATCGACAAGATAAACGGCATACTGCTTGACAATCTACCGCAAGCCGACAAGCGCAACCGGATAGTGCAGATTTCAACCGAAGAGTTCCGTGGAGAACTGCAAAACGTGGCGCAGCGCATTGTGCAAACCATTGACAAAGAGGCTGAAGACGACCGCCTCATGGCCGAGAGCATCGAGGAAAAACATTGTCGACAGCACCAACTGGAGTTTGAAAGCAACCGATTCTACGTGAACAACGCAGTGCTCGACAACTGTCTCTCTACACTCAAGCATGAGACTCTTTACTATCCCAGCCGAATAATCCAGCTTGCAGTCGAGGGCGACAAGTCCACTGCCGACCTGAAAGAGACCGTGCGATACTATCACGACATCTACAACACCTTGTGCAAACAGGCTACCACCCAAGCCCAAACGGTGAGGATGAAGCTGGAAACCATCAAGGCCACCGACCTTTGCCCCAATGCCGACAACCGTTTGGCAGTGGTTGGCAACCGTCAACGACTTGACTATCTGCTGCGGACACTGCGTCGCCAACTGCAAAACGCCACCGTGGAGGAGTCATGTGACATGCTCGAAAGCGACCGGCACTATGTGTCGCTTACTCTGAAAGCCACATACAGCAGTGGACAAAAGCCGCCATCGCCCGACGAGATGTTCACTCCCAAGACTGAGAACATCCCGTTCTTGATTTGCCGGCAGATAATGCGCGACCACTCCGAAGCCACTTCCCTACGCGGCTGCGGCATGGAGGCCACAGCAAACGGACAGACAATGACAATAAGAATAGTCCTTCCGGGACGCAAACAATACTCATAGACAACAATGGAAAAGTTCAAAGTGATAATCGTGGAGGATGTTCCTCTCGAAATGAAAGGCACCGAGGGCATACTGCGCAGCGACATTCCCGAGGCAGAGGTTATCGGCACGGCCACGTGCGAGAGCGAATACTGGCAAATAGTAAAACGCGAGACACCGCAACTTGTGCTGCTCGACCTCGGACTTGGCGGTTCAACCACTGTCGGAGTGGAAGTCTGCCGCCGCACCAAGGAGAAGTTGCCTAACGTAAAGGTGCTTATATTCACCGGCGAAGTGCTCAACGAACGGCTGTGGGTGGACGCCCTCGATGCAGGAGCCGACGGCATAATACTTAAATGCGGCGAGATGCTCACACGCAGCGACATGCGCAGTGTGATGGAAGGCAAACAACTGGTGTTCAACCAGCCCATACTTCAGCGCATAGTGGACCGCTTCAAAGAGTCAATAGGCAGGCAAACTGCCTGTCAGGAGTCGCTCATAGACTACGAGATTGACGAGTACGATGAGCGTTTCCTGCGCCATCTTGCCCTCGGCTACACCAAGGAACAGATAGCATCTTTGCGTGGAATGCCCTTTGGGGTAAAGAGTCTGGAGAAGAGGCAGAGCGAACTGGTGCAGAAACTTTTCCCCGACGGCAACGGAGGCTTGCCCGTCAATGCCACACGCCTTGCGGTAAAGGCAATAGAGTTGCACATTCTCGACACCGACAATCTTGAAGCCGATGAGGAATAGGACGATTGCCCGACTGGCCTTCGCACTTTCTCTGACCGAATGTGTGCTTGTGGCGGCATCATGGGTGGCGAGTGTCCTGCTGCCCGAATGCGGTGTGCGCAGCATGCTTACCGGTGAAGGCATACGGTGGTTCATCGCCCAATTCACCCACGGACTGTTTTCGCCCGTGCCTCTTTGGATTGTCGTGTGGGCCATGGCCGCGGGCTGCGCATCAGGCAGCGGCATTGTCAAAGCCATCACGGGCAGACACCGTCCCCTACTCTACCGCGAGCGCGCCGCACTCTGCTTCTCTATGGCAATAGTCGTCGTGTTTGTTGCCACTATGACATTGCTCACCCTACCGCCACAGGCTGTTCTGCTCAATGCCACCGGTGGCCTATTCCCATCACCGTTCAGTTCGGCCATCGTTCCCACCACAGCCCTGTGCGTGTGTGCCGCCTCTGTGGCCTACGGCTTCACGTCTGGCAGCCTACAGACGCTCACTGCCATCTACGTATCGTTAGTAAAAGGTATGCGAAAGGGCACACCTTTGCTGTTTCTATACATCTTATTAATCCAAATATATTATTCTCTCACATTCATCTTTGGCCAAAACCCCAACTATTAGGTATTGTGCAGGCTTGGAATATGCGTTACTTTTGCAACGTCAAAAACAACAGAAAACCATTTAGATAGAATAAGAGATGAATAAGACAATTGTTATTTACGGATCTTCAACTGGCACTTGCCAATCGCTGGCAGAGAAGATTGCTGGAGAGTTGGGCGTTGAAGCGATAGACGTGCAGTCGCTCAACGCTGACACTGTTAAGGACAACACCAACCTCATACTCGGCACTTCCACATGGGGAGCCGGCGAGATGCAGGACGACTGGTATGAAGGAATAAAGGTGCTTCAAAGCTCCGACCTTGCCGGAAAGACCATTGCCATCTTCGGTTGCGGCGACTGCGAGTCATACGGCGACACATTTGTTGGCGGCATGGGCGAACTTTACAATGGCATCAAGGACAGCGGAGCCACGTTTGTAGGCCAAGTGGCCACCGACGGCTACACCTTTGACGACAGCGACGCTGTAATCGACGGCGAGTTCATCGGTCTGCCGCTCGACGAAGTGAACGAAGACGACAAGACAGATGACCGCATCAGCAGCTGGATTGCGTCGTTCAAAGATAAACTTTGAACCCTCGAATGAGATTCATAAAGTATTTGTTTAGTTTTAATGAGACAAAGGCTTGCTGTGAAGCAGGCCTTTGTTGTTGTAACCACCAGTAACGGTTCTTCTGAAAGTTGCTATCGGGCTTGGAACAGACGGTTTGCTGCAATGAAAGTTCGCTCAGAATGTGTTGATTGCGTCCCACTGCATCAGGTCTTGCCTTATATAGCCAGTTTTTCCGTTTACCTTTGTCTTGTACCATTCGTGGCCGTCATCACCGGCCACCATTCCCAGACAAGGATACACCTCCGGTACGTACTCGCCGGAGTCGCTTATGCGGCACACGACAGGGCTATTGGTGCTTGGTGCGCGCCTCACATTCACACGCCTTGCGCCATCTCCGGCAATGTAGATGCAGCCCTTACCCTTCCGTGCGTCATATTCCACAATGCGGCTTCCTGCCTTCTTCACAAACACAAAGTCCTGCACACTGATAAAATAGCTGTCTCCACAGTCGGCTATGTAGCGCGCTTCGTTGCCGTTGCTGTCGATAACGACCTTGGCCGACGTTGCCGATTGCGGTAATGTCTCCCACCACGGCGAGTCGATACTAATGTCTGCTGTGGGGCAAAAGTCGCGGCTGTGCCACACTATAGTGTCGCCTTCCGACATGCAGGAATACAGGAAATTACCATATCTGTCAGACTTCATGTGAAATATTCTGCTTCCCTTGACCGCGGTAAAGGGCGCAGCCTTGAACAACGTGTCAACAAGACACAACCCGACCATCGCGTCTTCAGCGGTTATCCTTAGAGTAAAGTCGCCGACCTTTCCGTTGGCCCATCCGGAAGCGGAGGTCAGACGGTAGGGAATGGTGAAATTCTCACTTTTCTTGCCGCCCATACGGTATTTGTAGGTGTGGCGAACCACGTTAAGTCCACGCTTGAACGGTGCTTCGAAGCTGTATGCATGGGCAAACACAGCCATGCTGTCACCCCCCGGATTGTGTCTGGTCTTGCCTTCTGCCATGGGCACCATGCTGTTGCTGCACCTCAGCCGCTCACCGTTCACAGTCGCCGTAAAGTCCTCCACGTGCTGAGGTGTGCCCATCCGGTTCACCTGCTTCCTGTCGCCGCATTGCGAGTCAGCCTCAAAAGCCATTGTCACCGTTTTCGGGTTTCCGCCGTTGGCATATTCACAATACACATCAACACGGGCAAAGCCGTCTCTGCCTATCGTTACGGTCAGGGTCTCCTTCACCGCCGAAATGTCGGTCGCAACCGTCGGCACAAGCACATTGTCCCTCTTGAAAAACACTCCGTCGTCGGCCTCAACGGTCTCAACGCACGCCAACATCATGGCGGCAAATGCCAATAATATCCTTTTCATACAGTCCTTCTTTAGTACATGTGCAGTTTTTTGCGAAATATGCGTCACTATTGTGCGAAATTACAACTATTTATCGGAAAGACAAGACTCATCTCCATTTTTTCCGAACAATAAAACATTCCGTTTCCACAATCCAGCCATTTACGCCTCACAAATGGGCTGTTTATACCTATAAAACACCAAGGTCTGTTAAGTACCGATGGCTTATATAGAATAGTTGGCACCATGAAAAGTATAACTTCGGGAAAGGATTGTTTCGGATATAGTTTATAGGCCAATGTCTCTCTGGCCCACCAAGAATATCTGTGGCAATATGGATGTAATCACTATCAAGGGCATTGACATTTCGAATGAATTCTGTCATATTTCCTGTAAAGACAATATCATTTTCCATGAGTAGGTAGTGTTCATACTTAAATTTCTTCGAAAAATCCATCAATGCAATAAGCGGATTTGGCAACCTTTTGTCACCTTTATGAAAGAAACCATCCAATTCACACGAATTGAACACATAAAATTGAAAGTTTGGATAGTCATCATTATTTACGCTTTGCAAACAGCAATCATAGAGCATAATTCTCTATTTGACAGGGTGATAAACCATGTTAGGATACTTCATCTATTGGAATATTTAAATTGTCAATAATACTCAGATTTTCATTTTTATTTGTTCAATTATATTACTTGTCACCTCTTTCAAAAAATAATGCGGCACTACATCCGATATCAGAACAAATACCGAAACTATTAGGAGTACAATCACAACGAGTGTTATGCCATGGCGTGTAACAAAAGGCATCTTGCTACCCATCAGTGTTTCCACCTCAGGACAATGTTGGTTTATGCTGTTTTTACTTTCCATATCGGATTATTCTTCTAAAATATTGATTTGGTGTCTCACTAATTCATAATATTGTCCTCGTTTCTTTAGCAGAGAATCATGGTTGCCTCGCTCTACAATCTCGCCCCCATTCATAACTATTATTTGATCTGCATCGCGTACTGTACTTAGGCGATGGGCACTGATTACTACCGTCCGGCCTTCATAGAACTGACGCAGATTGTCCATGATTTTTGCCTCGTTTGTAGCATCAAGCGAGTTGGTTGCTTCATCAAGGAAAATATATTTCGGGTTCTTATAAATTGCTCTGGCTATCAAAATGCGTTGACGCTGACCTTGGCTTACGCCTTTACCCTCCATACCAATAATGGTGTCGTAACCCATCGGAAGCGACTCTACGAAATCGTCTATTCGAGCCATGTGTGCCGCATTCATCATTTGTTCTTCATCTGTTTCGTCTGAATTGACAGCTATGTTATTAGCTATAGTATCGGAGAAAATAAAACTGTCTTGCATCACCGAGCCTGTGGCCGCTCTCCACGTGTGAGGATTGATGTCGGAAAGCATGATGCCACCGACCTTTATACTTCCATGCGTTGGCTCATAGAAACCTTGCAAAAGTTTTATAAGGGTAGTCTTTCCGCAGCCGCTCTCACCCACTATGGCCGTCACTTTATGGGCAGGGATGGAGAGTGAAATATTCTTTAAAGCCAACTCTCTCTCAGAACCGGTGTAGCTGAAGGACAAGTCCTTAATCACAATGTCGTTTTCTATAGGCAGGGAGGATAGCTTCTTGTCGATATTGGTTTCTTCATCATCCTGCGAATGTATCTCATTCAGGCGTTCAAGACTTATCTTTGCATCCTGAAATGATTGGGCAAATCCAATAAACTCGCTGATAGGAGCCGATACTTGGCCGATTATATAAGTGAGTGACATCATCATTCCAAGAGTCATCGAACCCTCCACGACAGACTTGGCGGCTATGTAATAAATAAGAATGTGAGTGGTCTGTGTGAAGAACACCGAACCAGACTGCTGTATTTGCCCTATCCGTAAGCCTTTCAGCCCAATTTGAAACAACCGTACTTGAATGCGCTCCCATTCCCAACGTTTCTGCCGCTCACAATTATTGAGTTTAATATCTTGCATTCCTTGCACCAACTGTATCATTTTACTTTGCTCCATAGCAGACTGGTTGAAACGTTTGATATCCAATTCTCTTCGATAGCGCATAAAAAAAGAAATCCAGACAACATAAAGTGCATTGCCAATAACAAAGATTGCAAGCACAAGCACGTTGTAATAGGCAAGAATAGCAAGGTATACTACAAAATTGATGAGAGAAAAAATAATTCTCATGCTGTTGGAGAGAAGGAAGTTCTTGATGCGACCATGGTCACCGATGCGCTGCAGGATATCACCAGTCATGCGAGAGTCAAAGAACTGCAGCGGCATGGCGGTAAGTTTAATCAGGAAGTCGGCTATGAGTTGGATGTCTATGCGCGAATTCATATGGAGCATAATCCACGAGCGAATGTAGTCTATGCTTAATGTGGCAATGAAAAAGCCGAGTTGAGCAAATAGAATTAATGTAATTATATTTAGGTTGCGTCCGTTTATACCTCGGTCGACCATCGCCTGTGAGAGAAAGGGTAGGACCATCTGTATTACACTGCCTACGAGCATGGCCAGTACTAATTGACCTATCATGCTTCGATAGGGTGTAAAATACTTGGCAAAAGACAGCATGCTACGACTATTTTTCCGATATTCGTCCTCTATCTTGCCAAAATCATCACCTGGCTCGAGCATCAGCGCCATACCATAACTGTCTTTGTCAGCATTCGAACCTATCCAACATCGCTCAAATTCCTCTCTTGTATATGTCAGGCGCTGTGAGGCAGGATCAGAAATGTGAATCTTGTATTTATTATCATTTTTTTCAATTCCATAGCATACAACGAAATGATTCTGATTCCAATGCAGAATACAGGGAAATACGCCTTCCTCTGCCAATTGTTCAAAAGTCATTTTCACCCCAACAGTATCAAAGCCGATATATTGGGCACATTCGCTTACGCCAAGCATGTTGACACCACGGCGAGAAACGTGGCAATGCCTCCGAAGCATCTCTGTGGAATAATCTATTCCGTAATACTTGGCTATCATGCGCAGTGAAGTCGGGCCACAATCAAAGGCGTTAATCTGCTGATAGTG
>CAVAQY010000017.1:0-40560 GCA_963590865.1 Bacteroidaceae bacterium
AGCTACACTTTATTCCTGATTACGGGTGTCACCAACCGAGGATATCCGCTGACCCGGAATTTCTCTCGTTGTAGACACTCATCTCCTTCTCGAAAGCCTCTGCTGTCTTGTTATGGATGAACAGATAACCCCAGGGCATTCCCTCTATACCTGAACCCGATTTTCCATCAGTTCCAGTAATGTTGATGCCCTTTGGTAAGCGTTTGCTTACGTCGGCTGTAGAAGGTGAATTCAAGCAATCCTGCGTCATCTTCCCCTTTTACTTTATGTCTTTGGCAGCAACCGCACATGACGGTTGCGAAAGTCTTGCTGTTCCGTTCTTATTGTGCATAACCTTAATCGTCTATATAAGTCTCAGCAGCCAGGCATTTTCGCCCTGCACCTGCACATTTATTTCACATCCCCTGTTCATTCCTGTCGGGAATGACACAACTCATAGGCAAAGGTATAAAAAAGCATCGAACTCCATGTCATATTTTATCGTTTTCTTTGCGTGGTTCGAAAAATATCTGATTTATGTTGTCAATCCTCAGTCAAATCTCTTTTTAAAATGGCTAAATTGCCATTATTACAGACTTTTTGTACTCTCCAGGAAAGATGTGTCAACTTCCGTCAGACACATTCCCCGTCCATTTTCGGAGAAGCGGTTTCCTTTTATCCAACAGAGTCTTCAATATTTTTCAAAAGAAATTGGACATGATTGGTAATGTTCAAAAAAATCGCTTGAGCAAATTTGTAGAATCTGCCCACATCCGTTCTTTGCCTTGTCCGCTCTGTCTTTTTGCCGTTTTTGCGGCTTCTTTTCGGTCATATAACCCGCTATGCTCATTCAAAAAATCGGCAACACCGACCGAAAAATCATCATTCACAAGATACTGGCTACTGAGGCAAAGCTTGGGCTTACGGCGAGCCTTAAGCACTTTTAACAATAAGCCGAATAACGTGTGACAAAGTTTTTCTAACTTTGCAAATCAGGTAAGGGCGGCCGTTTATAGAACCGCCCTAAAAACAAGTAACATAACAATACTATAATGGACACAATCAAGAACACATTCGCATCAAAACTGCTTGAAATAAACGCCATCAAGCTGCAACCGGAAGCACCGTTCACATGGGCATCGGGCTGGAAGTCGCCTTTCTACTGCGACAACCGCAAGACTCTGTCATATCCCGGACTGCGCAATTTCGTCAAGTTGGAAATCTGCCACACTATAGCCGAGCACTTCCCCGAGGTGGAAGCCGTGGCAGGAGTGGCCACCGGCGCAATAGCCCAGGGCGCACTCGTGGCCGAGGAACTTTCGCTCCCGTTTGCCTACGTACGCAGCAAACCAAAGGACCACGGTATGGAAAACCTAATTGAGGGCGAGTTGAAGGCCGGAGCAAAGGTGGTGGTCATCGAAGACCTCATCTCCACTGGCGGCAGCAGTCTCAAAGCTGTGGAGGCGTTGCGCAAGTACGGATGCGAAGTGATAGGCATGGTGGCATCCTACACCTACGGTTTCCCCGTGGCAGAAAAGGCTTTTGCCGATGCCGGAGTGAAACTGGTGACACTTACCGACTACGAGCACGTGGTGGAACAGGCTGTGGCAACGGGCTACATTCGTCCGGAGCACGTGGAGATGCTGCACGAATGGCGCAAGGACCCCGCAAACTGGAAGAAATAAGGACACACATTTGAATATTACGTATAAAAGCCCCGGCCGGACACTCCGCCACGGGGCTTTTGGCAATGTTCAAAGAAAACAGGTTGTTTTAGCACGAAAACCCAAAACAATGAGCAAATTTGAGAGTAGCGTAAGGCACATACAATACAGCCAACAGGCGGTGTACAACATGCTGAGCGACTTAGGCAACATAGAGCGCGTAAGCGACCGCATACCGAAGGACAAACTGGAAGGTTTCAGTTTCGACCACGACAGCATAGCCATGAAGGCCGCTCCTGTGGGCGAGATAAAACTGCGCATAATAGAGAGAGAAGAACCGAAGTGCATCAAGTTCGAGACCGAACAGTCGCCCGTGCCGTTCAACCTGTGGATACAGATTGTGGCGGTGGACGAAGCCACGTGCAAGATAAAGGTAACCATCAAGGCCGACCTGAACCCGTTTATCAAGGGCATGGTGTCGAAACCGCTGCAGGAGGCTCTGGAGAAGATAGCCGACACGCTGGAAATAATACGCTACGAATAAAGGACATGAAACTTTGGGAGAAGAACTACGGCATAAACGAGGAGATAGAGCGGTTTACCGTAGGCCGCGACAGGGAACTTGACCTCTACCTCGCACGCTACGACGTGCTTGGAAGCATGGCTCACATAACCATGTTGCAGTCAATCGGGCTGCTCGAAGCCGACGAACTGAAAGCTCTGCTGGCAGAGCTGAAGAACATATACGCCGTGTGCGAGCGGGGCGAGTTTGTCATTGAGGAAGGCATAGAGGACGTTCACTCGCAGGTGGAGCTGATGCTCACGCGCAAACTGGGCGACATGGGCAAGAAGATACACAGCGGTCGCTCACGCAACGACCAGGTGCTCGTAGACCTGAAGCTGTTCACCCGACATGAGATAAAGGTGGTGGCCGACGGAGTGAAGGCCCTGTTTGACGAACTCATACAGAAGAGCGAACAGTATAAGGACGTGCTCATGCCGGGCTACACCCATCTACAGGTGGCCATGCCAAGCTCGTTCGGACTGTGGTTCGGCGCTTATGCCGAGAGCCTGGCCGACGATATGCTGTTTCTTCAGGCCGCCTACCGCATGACCAACCGCAACCCTCTCGGTTCGGCAGCCGGATACGGGTCGTCGTTTCCGCTCAACCGCACCATGACCACGCAGCTGCTGGGCTTCGACAGCATGGACTACAACGTGGTGTATGCACAGATGGGGCGCGGCAAGATGGAACGCAACGTGGCCTTTGCCATAGCTTCCATAGCAGGAACGCTGGCCAAGATGGCCTTCGACGCGTGCCTGTTCAACAGCCAGAACTTCTCGTTTGTGAAGCTTCCGAAGGAGTGTACCACCGGTTCATCCATCATGCCGCACAAGAAGAACCCCGACGTGTTTGAACTTATACGCGCCAAGAGCAACAAACTGCAAGCCCTGCCGCAGCAGATAACGCTCATAATGAACAACCTGCCCGTGGGCTATTTCCGCGACTTGCAGATAATAAAGGAGGTGTTCCTGCCGGCTTTCGGCGAACTGAACGACTGTCTTCAGATGACGGCCTATATTGTGAACAAGATGGAGGTGAACAAGAACATACTCGACAACCCCATGTACGACCCGATATTCTCCGTAGAGGAGGTGAACCGTCTGGCAGCCGCAGGCATGCCCTTCCGCGATGCCTACAAGAAAGTGGGACTGGAGATTGAGGCCGGAACGTTCATTCCCGACAGAAATATACACCACACCCACGAGGGAAGCATTGGGAACTTGCAGAACGACAAGATACAGCAGCTGATGGAAACCACGCTCTCTGAATTTCACTTCGAACGTGCGGAAGAGGCGGAAAAGGCACTTTTGGCATGAAAAAGACGTTTGCACTGCCACTTATGCTGCTGTCGCTACTTCTCGGAGCGTGCGCCGGTGAGGAACAATACAGCACAAAATATCCGTGCAGTTTCATTTTCTACACCGGATACCACACCACCAGCATACTGAACGGCATCACTACCAATGCAGGAACATTCGTGTGGGTAACTGTACGGAAGGAAAGAGGAATAAACCACGTATATGTCGACCGCAACGACGGAGGCAATGACGAGAACTGGGCTATGACCACGGAGATTGAAAACAACCACGTTTCGTATGACAATCTCGGTGCCAACAACGCGCTGATAATTGGTTGTTCCACAACAATGGAGCCGAAGGCGTATGACGGCCAGTGTCCGTATTGCCTTGAAAACCAAAGCAGTGTGAACTATCCGCTCTCGTGGACCGACGGAGGCAAAAAGGTTGAATGCGCCAAATGCAGCCGCAAATACGACCTGAATGCTGAAGGAATATCTACCGACGGCTACCGGCTGCTACAATACCACGTGATGACAGGTACTGGATATGGTGGCGCAACGGTGCTAAGGGTGGTAAACTAACCACATAAGCAGGAATTTAATATCCGCACCTTTTCTTGCCAATCTGAATCAAAAAAACTATTTTTGCAAGGCAGTGGGATTGCCCATACGGTCTCACTCTCGCAGACGAAAACCTAACATTACTCAACAATCCAATAACTATCATGCAAAAAAGACTACTACTCGCAGCACTGGCTGCTCTGACGCTGTCAGTCGCTAAGGCGCAAGACAAACAGATAACGACCGACCAGGCCAAGACATATTACAAACAAACGACCAAGCAACAGGTGTCCTGCCACGACCCTTCGGTGGTTTGGGAACCGTCAAGCAAACGCTATTACATCTTCGGCAGCCACTTGGCACAGGCATACACCACCGACTTGCAGAACTGGACCACGTTCCGCGCACCGTGGGGAGCCGTAAAGGAAGACGGAACGGTGACGACCTCCAACGTGACCAATGCCGAGGCGTTCACGCGCAATCAGGTTTCCAAGGTGACAATCGGCGGCAAGGAGGTTGACTTCGGACCGTTTGACGCCAACGGATGGGGCGGTGCCTACGGCGGCACATACAGTATCGACGGCAACCTGTGGGCGCCGGACGTAATATACAACGACTCCCTGAAGAAGTGGTGCATGTATATGAGCGTGAACGGACCAAGCTACAACAGCGTGATAGTGCTGCTCACTTCCGACAAGATAGACGGCACGTATGTTTATCAGGGTCCCGTGGTGTTCGGAGGATTCTGCTCTGGCACCGACAGCAGGGTTTCGTGGAAGAAGACCGACCTTGAACTGGTCATAGGCACACAGTCTTCACTGCCCTCACGCTACAACACCAATATCAACGGTTGGGCAAACTACTGGACAAACGTCATAGACCCGTGCGTGTTTTACGATGACAACGGACAACTGTGGATGACCTACGGTTCGTGGTTCGGCGGCATATGGATGCTGAAGCTCAATCCGGCAACAGGACTGCGCGACTATGACACCGAATATGCCAGCGACTACAGCTCAAAGGGACGCAGTCTGACCTCCGACCCGTACTTCGGCAAGAAGATAGCCGGCGGCTACGGTGTGTCGGGTGAGGCTTCCTATGTGGAAAAGATAGGCAAATACTACTACCTCTTCCTCAGTTACGGCGGACTGGAGGCCAAGGGAGGCTACCAGATGCGAGTGTTCCGCTCCGAAAACCCCGACGGTCCCTATAAGGACGGACTGAACCGGTCGGCAATATACACGTCATGGGTGAGCAACTATGGAGTAAATCCCGACACCAGAGGCGAGAAGATACTCGGTCCGTATGACCAGTGGGGCTTTATGACCACGGGCGAAGTGGCTCAGGGTCACAACAGTATCATTGCTGCGCCCGACGGCAGAAACTACCTTGTGTACCACACTCGCTTCAATGACGGCACAGAAGGTCACCTTGTTCGCGTGCATCAGGTGTGGGTAAACGAGGACGGTTGGCTCTGCGCCTCACCGTTTGAATACAACGGAGCAACGGCTTCCGGTGGAGAGACGGCTCCGGAAACGGCTCTCACCGACGAGGAGATTGCATCAAAGGCAGTGTTTACCGACGAGGAGATTGCCGGAAACTACAAGCTGCTCATGCACAAATACAGCATAGACCACGCCAATCTGGAGGTGGTGACGCCGGTTGACATCACACTGACCGCCGACGGAAAAGTGACAGGATCATACTCCGGCACATGGCAAACGACGGCCGGCACAAGCTACATCACGCTTACGTTGGGCGGAGTGGCCTACAAGGGTGTGGTGGTTGACTGCCAGATGGACGGCAAGAGCTGTCACGCCGTGGCCATCACCTGCTGCGCAAAGACGGGAGTGGCCGTGTGGGCATACAAAATGAGCGACGACTACAAGATAGCCATGCACGTGAACGAACAGAAAGTGCCGGTAAGCGACCATGGATATGTCAGCCAGAACGTTGACCTGATGGGCATGAGCCTCGATATGGACGGTGTGGCACTGGATTGGAACAGTTCACAACCTGAAGTAATATCGGAGACAGGGCGTTTCAACCCCACCGGACTGACCGAAGACACGCCCGTGACACTGACAGCCAAACTGACAGCAGGACAGTGGTACTGGTCGGAAACCTACAACGTGACGGCCAAGATGGACAGCCGTCCTGAGGCCGACTGGACTTCAGGCATGGGATGCTTCTACAGCTTCGACGATGACAATCTGGCCAATGTGCTCAACACAAGTGAAAAAGCCACTCTGCAAAAGAACGGCAGCAACAGCCTGCCCTCGTTCGACACCGACAACCTGCGCATGGGGCGCATAGTCAACACTCACTTCGGCGCATCGGGCAACGAAAGCTATGTGGCCATGCCCAATCCGCTCTATGGCAACGCTCTGGAAGACGGTGCCACGCTGTCGTTCTGGACACGCCGCGCCGACGACAACCTGTGGGATTGCCTTGCGGCTTTCTACGACAAGGACTCTTCTTCACGTCTCTATCTCACCGGCAATCTGTATCTCGGCTACAACAACGGCAGCGGCACGTGGGTGGATGTGAACCATCCGAGTGACGTAACCACCGATGCCATCAGTCCAAAGACATGGCATCTGGTCACTCTGACATTCTCGCGCAAGGCCACGCAAGGCGTGAAATTCTACATTGACGGTCTGGAGAGGCGCACAAACAACTACAACGGTTTTGTCAACAACGACAGTGTCAAGGCCAAAAACGACTTTGACTACAACTATATCGTTGACCATCTGGCAAAATGTCCCACACTTTACCTCGGCTACGGCTCGTTCTGGGGTTCTGCCGAGGCTTCATTCGACGACGTTGCCGTATACGACCGCGCACTGTCCTACACAGAAGTGGTTGCCCTGAAGACCATGGAGAACCGTGCATACGACCTCAATTCCATCATAACGGGCATAGATGAGGTAAAGGCTACGCCCGTCGGTCCTGGCAACCAGTGCATCTTTGACATGAGCGGACGCAAGATGTGTGGCGACACCAACGCTCTTGCCCCCGGACTCTACATCGTCGGCAAACGCAAAGTGGTGGTGAAGTAACCGCCGCTTCACACTGCCGTTGACAAAAAGAGCACTGCGAAAGACTTTTTGCACACCCGAGGGTGGATGCAACGGTCTAAAAAAACAAAAAGAATTAAAAACCTTTCTCCTTAACAAGCCTTTCCCCTATCTTTGCAGTACAAACAGTGCGGCAGGAAACGGGAAGCAGTGTTGTTTTTCCCCTTATCCGTGTGTCGCACGAAAAGGACAAACAGCTTCCAAAAACTGTGACAGAGGGAATACTTGCCATAAGGAGGGCCGAACGCTACTCTCCAAATTCTGTGGAGAAAGACGCAGCCATACTTGAAGACGTGAGCCGAACGCTCAGGTCTATGGGCATGACTGTTGACATGGCAAGCGAAGAAGAGTGCCGCAAAGACAGTCTCGCGCACCATAATTTGTATATATCCATGGGACGCGACCCAAAAACATTGGAGTGGCTGAAGGAGCGGGAATGGCATGGAGCAACGGTGATAAACAGCAGTGAAAGTGTCGGTCTGTGCTGTCAACGCGCCAAACTGAACGACACGCTGCGGCAACTTGACATTCCCCTACCCTACGGTGGCATGGGCGAAAACGGTTGCTGGGTGAAGCGTGGAGACGGAGTGGCAGAAACGAAAGAGGACATCCGCTTTGCGGCAAACGCTTCCGAAATGGCAAAAGCGGTGGAGGCTATGAAGGCCAACGGGGCAAGCAGCATTGTGATACAGGCTCACGTGGACGGTGACCTGATGAAATTCTACGGCGTAACGGGTGCGGATTTCTTCAAGACATACTATCCCGGTGACGACGGAGTGACAAAATTCGGCGACGAGGAGCGCAACGGCAAACCGCACCACTACCGCTATGATGCCGAAGGTCTGCACCATACGATAGAAAAGGCGGCCATTACCATTGGAACAGAAGTGTACGGGGGCGACTGCATCATACGTCCCGACGGCTCGTTCTGCATAATAGACTTCAACGACTGGCCCAGCTTCTCACGGTGCAGAGCCGAAGCGGCCAAGGCCATAGCACTGATTGTGGAACACAAATGCCGGATTGCGGCAACAGGAAAGGAACAAACGAAATGAAAAACGAATCTTACTGCCCGTCTTCACAAGGCTACATTTTCGACTATGGGGGCACTCTTGACACTGGGGGGTGCCACTGGGGACGTGTGATATGGCACGCCTATGAACACTGTGCGCTACCGGTAAGCGAAGAGCTGTTCCGGGAGGCATACGTTTATGCCGAAAAGGAACTTGGGCGCAATCCTATCATACAACCGGACTACACCTTTCGCCGCACACTCGACGTGAAACTTCGCATAGAAATGGAGTACATTGCCGCAAGGCTCAATGGCTTCCGGTCTGAAGAATGGCATCCGGCGGTGCTCGACTGCCTATATGACAATGTGAAGAAAGAAACCGCCCACAGCCGCAATGTGCTGCTGAAACTGAAAGAAAACTGTCCGTTGGTGCTCGTAAGCAACTTCTACGGCAATCTGCATACGGTATTGCAGGAGTTCTCCTTCAACGGCATCTTCAACTCTGTCATAGAGTCTGCCGTAGTGGGAATACGCAAGCCCAACCCTCAGATATTCACTCTCGGAGTGGAAGCCTTAGGCATAAAGCCCGACCAAACCACCGTGGTGGGAGACAGCTACGACAAGGACATAGTGCCGGCTAAACAGGCCGGATGCCGCACAGTGTGGCTGAAAGGCGAGGGATGGACTGACAAGACTCCAGACGGCAAGGCTGCCGACCAGACCATATACAGCATGGAAGAGCTTGTTGGAGGTACGGAAAAATGACATTAACAGGCAAAGACAGCGCAAGCGAGCGGAAAGAAACCTTTTTTCTGCGTCCCCGAAGGTTGTCTGCCTTATGCAAAAAAGACTATATATAATATATGAAACAAACTGATGTAAAGCCGGCTGACGGCAAATTAGGCATTATGATTGTAGGCAACGGAGCAGTTGCCACGACATTCATGACTGGCGTTTTCATGGCGCGCAAAGGACTGGCCAAGCCCATCGGATCAATGACTCAGTATGACAAGATACGCGTCGGACGCGGCAATGACAAAAAGTACCTGCACTATAAGGACATTGTTCCGCTGGCAAAACTCGACGACATAGTGTTCGGAACGTGGGATGTCTATCCGCAAAACGCCTATCAGGCAGCCATGTACGCCGAGGTTCTGGATGAAAAAGACATCAATCCCGTAAAGGACGAACTGGAGAAAATAGTGCCCATGAAGGCCGCTTTCGACAGGAACTACGCCAAAAGGCTTGACGGCGACAATGTGAAAGACTGCAAAACGCGCTGGGACATGGTGGAAGAACTGCGCAAGGACATACGCGGTTTCAAGGAGAAAAACGGTTGCGCCCGTATAGTTGTCATCTGGGCTGCGTCCACTGAGATATACGTTCCTGTGGACGAGAATGTCCACTACACGCTCCCTGCACTCGAAGCAGCCATGAAGGCCGACGACCGCGAACACATTGCACCGTCCATGTGCTATGCCTACGCCGCCCTGACGGAGGGTTGCCCCTTCATAATGGGTGCTCCAAATACCACGGTCGACATTCCCGCAATGTGGGAACTGGCCGAAAAGACCCGTATGCCGATAGCAGGAAAGGATTTCAAAACAGGACAGACACTCGTCAAGAGCGGTTTTGCTCCTATCATAGGCACACGTTGCCTCGGACTGAGCGGATGGTTTTCAACCAACATCCTCGGCAACCGCGACGGTCTTGTGCTTGACGAACCTGCCAATTTCCACACCAAGGAAGTCAGCAAACTGTCTACGCTCGAAACGATTCTCAAACCCGAAGACCAGCCCGACCTCTATACGGACTATTTCCACAAGGTGCGCATCAACTACTATCCGCCACGCAACGACAACAAAGAGGGATGGGACAACATTGACATTTTCGGATGGATGGGCTACCCCATGCAGATAAAGATAAACTTCCTCTGCCGTGATTCCATCCTCGCCGCTCCGCTGCTTCTCGACCTTACGTTGCTCAGCGACCTTGCCGCACGTGCCGGACGATACGGCACCCAGCGTTTCTTGAGTTTCTTCCTCAAGAGTCCCATGCACGACTACACCAAGGGTGAAGAGGCCGTCAACAATCTCTATCAGCAATACACTATGCTGAAAAACGCCATACGCGAAATGGGCGGTTATGAGGCCGACGAGGAAATAGACTGATTTCAGGAAGTTTCATTGAGGAAAAGTTCAGAAAACAGTCTTCACCCATTGTGAAACAGAGCAAGACCGATGACAATCATACTGGCTGACAATCAAGACATAACACGTGCGGGACTGATGTATGTGTGCAGCGACAGCAACAGCCCCGCCTGTCTGCGCGCAACCGACAAGGCGAGTCTAATGGCCCGCCTTGCCGAGAATGACGATGCGGTGGTGGTGCTCGACTACACGCTGTTTGACATCAACGACGAGGACGAACTGCTTATTCTGAGCGAGAGGTTTCCCAAGACGCAATGGGTGATTTTCTCATTTGAACTGACACTCGGTTTTGTTAAACGTCTGGCCGGACAGTCGTCAAACTTCAGTATTCTGCTGAAAGACTCACCGCTCGATGAAATCCGTTCCTGCATCAGTCAGGCATCAAATGGACGACGGTATATCTGTCAGCGCATGATGGAGACCATGCTTGCCCCACAAAACGAGACAGAAGAGGAGACCAAGCTCACAAGAACCGAAACAGAGATTCTGAAGGACATAGCCCTCGGTATGACAACACGCGAGATTGCGGAGAAGAGAGTGTCGAGTTTCCACACCATAAACACCCACCGCAAGAACATATTCCGCAAAATCGGAGTGAACAACGTGCATGAGGCAACCAAATATGCCTTGAGAGCGGGACTGGTGGACACCGCCGAATACTACATCTGACGCATTGCCGCAAGGCGGAAACAGATTTTTTTGCTTTTTACATGCAAGGTTTCCTACTGCGGAGTATTTATATAGGTAGATGTTCAGAATTATTTGATATGGATATGCGCTTTATTGGGGGTTGCATGCCTGGGGTGAAGAGGGAGCGTAGCGGGCTACGCTACCGATGAAAGCCGGGCATACAGTCCCAAAAGAAAGAGCAGAGAAATGTCAAAGTATAATAGGCACCTGCTGCCTATAAACATATACGGATAATTTTGAAGACCTACCTAACAGGCGCAGCCCAATATACCGCCAACAAACAGAAAGACAAGACAATTATGGAAAAGAACATCGGAAAGACAGTATTGGCCGCTGTTGTGGCCTCAGTAATGGCCTCGTGCAGTACGAGCACAAAGACCGCGGGCAGCGGCAATGGCGTACAGGCTACGACACCAACCAGCCAGGCAACACAGACAACCGGTCAGACTACAAAGTCGGTAAACAGTTATGCAGACCGGCTGAACATGATTCAACAGAACAACAGCTTTGCCGTAAACCTCTTCAACAGCATCTCCGGACTCGGGTCAACGGTGGTTTCGCCGTTGAGCGCAACCTATCTGATGAGCATGCTCGCCAATGGCGCTGACGGTCAGACACGCAGTGAGATACTGAAAATGCTCGGTTGGGAAGGAAGAAGCGTTGACGACATCAATGACGTGTGCCGAATGATAATGGACGATGCTGCGCAAGACCGGTCGACCACCGTGAACATGGCCAACTACATAGCCGTGAACAAGGGTTACACTCCGAAACAGGCATTTGCCGACACGGTGAAAAACTACTACGAGGCAGAAGTGGAAAGTCTGGACTTCGCTTCGCCGAACGCCACGAAGCACATCAACGACTGGTGCAACAAACAGACAGAGGGCATGATTCCGCAGATAGTGGAACAGATGGAAGCTAATGCGGTGGCGTACCTGATGAACGCCATATACTTCAACGGTTCCTGGACAGATAAGTTCGACAAAAAACTAACCAAGGAGGAACGCTTTCAGGGTTATACACGCGACATCAAACGGGTGAAGATGATGCATCAGAACAATGAGTTCATGTACACGGACAATGAAACGTTCGCCGCAGTGAGACTGCCCTACGGCAACCGCGATTACAGCATGACCGTTTTGCTTCCCAACGAGGGCAAATCAATAACGGAAATGATGAAGAAAGTCGGCGTTAAGGGGCTTACAGGCATTGGCCAGAATATGGAAAAGTGCATCGTAGACCTGAAATTGCCGCGCTTTACCACAGAGACAGAGCAGACTCTAAACGACATTATAGCCAAACTCGGTGCGCCCTCGATGTTCAAGGCCGGTGTTGCCGACTTCAGGAATTTCGCCGACGGCAACCTGCTCATATCGAAGATACTGCAAAAGGCCAAGATTGAGGTGAGCGAAGAGGGTACAAAAGCCGCCGCAGTGACGGCTGCCGTAATGGTTGGAGCATCGCTCGTGCATGAAGAACCGCGCAAAGTGGAATTTCATGCCAACCGCCCGTTTGTGTACATGATAACAGAACAGAACGGGGCGATACTCTTCCTCGGACAGTACACAGGCGATTAAACCAGAGCTAAATTTTTATTGCTATCCGCTAAAACTCAAAAGAGCATGAGGCCATACCTCATCGGGCAATGAGTATATTCTTTCAACCCCAATCAGGCATTCTCTAATGACCGATTGGGGTTAAAGCTTGCGCTTTTTTGGTACGAGGGCACCGTTCCTTCAAGTCACGCACTCCTAATACTGCGGTGTCCACTCATTGTTGACTCCAAACACGGCACTCATGGTTATCTTGCCGGCCTCTTTCTTTGTCAACTGGTGGCTCCATGCCACCCGCTTTGAGGTTTCCGCCCCAGCTCCGTGATTGTTGTATTCCGCATAGCGTGCGGTTTGCTCACGCTCCTTCTGCCAGTGGTGCCAGCCTTCGGGGCGTATGTGACCGCCAAGCTCGCAGTTCATAAACAGCGTGTAGCCATAATCGCGCCACGGTCGGCCGAGATAGACCTTGGTTACGGCAGTATCAGCGGTCAAGCGGCAGCGGTTGAACACATATCCATAGGGCTGTTCCTTGGGGGTGGAGGCCGCCGTTATGTAGGAATTGGCCTTGCTGTGGATTTCACAATCCTCAAACCAGGCCGTGGCTGGGCCGAAGATGAAGTCGGTGGTACCCTCAATGTAGCAGTCTTTGAACAGCAGACGGGTGCCGGCTGTGCCTGTATATACCGTGTCCTGATGGCCGAGAAGACGGCAGTTGACCAGTATTATGCGGTCGCCCTCGGTGTGGAGAGCCACTGCCTGTCCCATCCGGGGCGAATTGTTTTCTATTGTTATGTTGCGGAAGGTAATGCCGCTACCCTGAACCTTTATGGTATAGGTGCGGAAAGTACCCATGCCACGGTCTGTGCCCGGCAGTTTGATGTTGGCATGGTCGTCATACGTGATGACGGTGTTGTCGCGGTCCTCACCGAGAATCTCGATGTTGGTGAGCCATTGCGGCACCACAATCTTCTCTTTGTAAGTGCCTTTCTTAACATAGATGACTTTGTGGTAGTCCATAAACGCACGGCACACCTCAAGAGCCTCAGCCACATTGCGGAACTCGCCAGTGCCGTCACGTGCCACAACAATGGTGTCGGGGTTGTCATACTTGTTGGCTGCACTTGCGCCAACAGCTGTCAATAGGGCTAACAGGGCAAGGAAAAATGTTCGTTTCATAATTTGTTTCGGTTAAGTTTTTAGTTTGGTTCTACTATTGGGGCAATAAAATTACAACCATGTCTCTATTAAGGGTGGGCTATAAATTACCGCCATTATAAGGCAATCAAAAAAAGGCTCCTACGGGTTAAGCGGCCTAAAGCCCATGTCACACCCTGCCGTCACGGCAGGAGAGACACGGGAAAAGACGGATGCCAGAGCGCACAAGGCGACAACAGTTACTGTATCTGCGCAACCTCCTGAATGCCCTCGATCGTCTTCAGACCATCCATGATGACCTTTACGTCAGAACGGTCATGCACCCGAAGTTCGAACGAACCGTCGAAGATGCCATCGTCACAGGTAATAGTCACCCTGTGTATGTTGACGTTCAACTGATGGGAAATAATGCCGGTGACTTCGTTAAGCATACCTATGCGGTCTATTCCCACCATATGTACGGAAGCGTCAAAGAACAGTCGGCGGCGCATGTCCCACTTTGCGTCAAGTATTCTGTTGCCGTAACTCGACTTGAGTTTGGCCGCCACAGGACACGAACGCTTGTGGATTTCAATTTCTTTCTTGTTGTCTATGAAGCCGAGAATATCGTCGCCGGGAATGGGATGGCAACAGTGCATGAACTTGTATTGCCCGATATTGTCGTCCGTCAGATAGATTGGCTTCTTGCGGTTGAACTTGTCCGGCACCACAAACAACTCTGTGCTTTCCGGTTCATCTTCGTGCGACTTGCCAGAATTGAGGAAAGGCACATACTTGCGCCATCCCTTTGACTTCTTTTCCTTATGGTGTTTGCCGTTCAACTCGTCAACATCATTGTCGCCAAGCAGTATTATCTTCTCGCCAAGAGCCTGGAAAAACTCGTCGCGACGGTCGAGGTCATGGAAAGAGACAAGTTGGTCAACGACCGAATTGGAGTATTCAATATTGTTTTTCTTGAGGAACTCCATGAGCATCTCCTCGCCCTGACGCTGCACTTCACGCCCGTTGCGCCTCAGTATGGCTTGTATCTTTGCCTTGGCCTTGGCCGTTGACGCAAAGTTTATCCATGACGGCTGCACGTGTTGCGACTTGGAAGTGAGTATTTCCACCTGGTCACCGCTCTTCAGTTTGTGGCTCAAGGGCACGAGCTTGTGGTTTACCTTTGCGCCTATGCAATGGCTTCCGAGGAACGTGTGTATGGAAAAGGCGAAGTCAAGAGCCGTGCAACCTGCCGGCATGGTCTTGATTTCACCCTTGGGAGTGAACACAAAAATCTCTGAAGAGAAGAGATTGAGCTTTATAGCGTCAAGGAAATCCATGGCATCCGGCTGCGGGTCGTCAAGAATCTCCTTTATCGTGTGCAGCCAGTCGTTCAGTTCGGCATCGCTGTCACCCGTTCCGCCTTCCTCACCCTCCTTGTATTTCCAGTGGGCGGCAAAGCCTTGCTCGGCTATCTCGTCCATACGGTCAGAGCGAATCTGCACTTCAATCCATCGGCCTTGCTTGGACATGAGCGTCACATGGAGTGCCTGATAGCCGTTGGCCTTGGGATGGTTGAGCCAGTCGCGCAGCCTGTCGGGGTGGGACTTGTATATCTTGCTTATGGCAACGTAGATGTTGAAGCACTCGTTTATCTCGTTGGCACGGTCATGTGGCGTGAATATTATCCTTACAGCAAGTATGTCATAGATTTCCTCGAACGTCACGTGCTTGTTCTGCATCTTGTTCCAGATGGAATACGGACTCTTCACCCGTTCCTTTATGACATACTGGATGCCCATGCCGTCAAGAGCCTGTTCGATAGGAGCCGTGAACTGGTCGAAAAGCGTGTGGCGCGAGGCTTGCGTGGAGGCGAGTTTCTGCTCGATGGCGGCGTATGCGTCAGGATGTTCGTAACGGAAACTCAAGTCTTCAAGTTCAATTTTAATCTTGTTGAGGCCAAGACGGTTGGCCAAGGGGGCATAAATGTAAAGTGTTTCCCCAGCTATCTTATACTGCTTGTTGGCCGGTTGACTGGCCAGAGTGCGCATATTGTGCAGACGGTCACATATCTTTATAAGGATAACCCTTATGTCGTCGCTCATGTTGAGCAGCAGTTTCTTGAAGTTTTCGGCCTGTGCAGAAGCCTGTTCGCCGAAGATTCCGCCGCTTATCTTGGTCAGTCCGTCAACAATCTGGGCTATCTTTGCCCCGAAGATGTTTTCGATGTCCTCTGTAGTATAGTCGGTGTCCTCCACCACATCGTGCAGCAGGGCGGCGCAAATGCTCGTGGAACCGAGGCCGACCTCCTCACAGGCTATCTGCGCCACGGCAATCGGGTGCATTATGTAAGGCTCTCCCGACAGGCGGCGCACGCCTTTGTGAGCCTGACGGGCAAAGTTGAATGCCTTGGTTATTATGTCTACCTTCTTTCTGTGGCGCGACGCCAAGTAGGTATCCAACAGATGCCGAAAGGCATCGTCTATCATTTTCTCGTCAGCGGCCTCGCGTTTTTTCTGATCATCATCCATAGTCATTCTAACTGTGTGGTTATCATGCTGCAGAAGGACAGGAGCAAGCCTCTATTCCGGCATTTCCGCGCCAGAAAGAGACCGTCATGGCTCTGCTATTTCACTCTTATTTTCTTGCCGGCACGTATGTTTGAGCCTTTTATGCCGTTAAGGCGTTGCAGCTTCTTCACCGTTGTGCCGTGCTTTTTGGCTATCTCCGACAGAGTCATTCCGCTCTTTACTGTCACGCTCTTGGTGCGTGAGCTGCGGCGTGAAGACTTGCTGCGACTGGACCGTGCGTTTGACTTCCTCTTGCTCACGAATGTCGGAGTCTCGTCGTTCACTTCCACCTCCGTCCGCTTTGTAAGAAGGTCAGCGGTGCGGTATTTGTATATGGAATCTTCGTTGCTTATGAACTTGCCTATAAGCGCTTGCGGCAGACAAACAGCCGACATCTCGGTTTGTCCAGGTATTACGTCGCGCCGATAAGACGGGTTCAGCGAACGCAACTGCTCAATGTCTATGTCGCAGACGGCGGCTATCTGTTCCAGATGCACATCACGGCTCAGCATAACCGTGTCGGTCTTGGCCGGCAAACGTGTGGTCATGGGACAGATATTGTGCTCACAGTAATACGTCATTATATAGTTGGCGGCGATAAAAGCCGGCACATAACCGCGTGTTTCCTTGGGCAGATAGGGGTAAATCTGCCAGTAGTCCCTCTCGCCATTGGAGCGGTGTATGGCCTTGTTCACCTGTGCAGGACCGCAATTGTAGGACGCAATGACAAGATTCCAGTCTCCAAACACCTTGTAGAGGTCGCTCAGATAGTGGGCGGCGGCGTATGAAGACTTCACAGGGTCGCGCCTTTCGTCCACAAGCGAGTTGACTGTCAGACCGTAACGCTTGCCTGTGGCGAGCATGAACTGCCACAATCCGGTGGCCCCTACCCTTGACACCGCTCTCGGATTGAGGGCAGACTCTATCACCGGCAGGTATTTCAGTTCCAAAGGCAAGCCATAAGCCTCAAGAGCCTCCTCGAATATAGGCAGATAGAAGTTGCACGCACCGAGCATATAGCTCACCGACTGGCGCAGACGGCCGCTGTAGCGGTCTATAAACTTCTGCACCACTTCATTGTAGGGCATCTCTATCACCGAAGGGATGCGGCTCAAGCGATCGACATAAACCTCCTTCTCGTAAACGGGAGCCACGTCTTTCATGTTGCAATCGCTGTCTATATCGAGATAAGTTCTGGACATATACAGTTCCATGAGGCTGTCCAGATCGTATGTCATGGCCTCTGGAAACTCGATAACCTCCTCGTTGCCCTTATTGTCGGTCACGGTTATCTCGTCGTCGCTGTCGTTGTCGAAACTCTGAGCCTGCATCGCGCAGTGGCCAACGAACAGCATGGAGACCATCATTAACAGTTTTTTCGTGTTCATCTTTGCTTCAATTCACTCTTTAACCTTAAAATTTTAAGCTGCAATTCACTCCGAACGACAGGGCTTCAAGCCTTCTGTCCGACCCTCCGTTGCCGATTACCGCCGGCTTGACCTTCAGGCTAAGGTCTTTGGAGATGTCAAATTCGGAAAGTTCCGCGTCGACATAAGCGTCTATAACGGAAAGTGCATACACGCCGACAAGGCAGAAAAAACTCAAATCGCGCCAACGGCGGTATTTGTCCTTACGGCTTTTGAATATCTGTTTGTAGCGTTCCTCATTGGAACTGTCTATCTTCTTTCCGAGGTGCAGGAACTTGTTGTAGCTCTCCGTGGTCGGATCGCTGTCCATGATGTCAAGATAAGCCTGCGAATAGTCCTTATACATCATGTTGTTCCAGTTCATCGCATACAGGCAGCCCATGATTCCTCCGTAGATGATGGGCAGTTTCCAGTACTTGCGGTTGTATATCTGTCCTCCTCCGGGTATCACCAGAGCCAACCACAATGCCCGTTGCGGATTGGGTCTCCACGTGCTCCAGTCACGTTTGGCGGCCTTTCCTCCGGTTTCCGGCACGGTCTGCACCATAGATGCAGCCGCAGCGTCTTCCCCAATGCGGTGTATGTCGTCAGCCAAAACGGTGTCTGCGCTGGCGAGAACGCTTTTCAAACTGTCGTCAGGCAACGCCACCCGTTCCGGAATTGTATCGTTGGCAGCCACGGCAAGCCCCGCAACAGCCAAGAACGAGCCTATTGCCAACAACCGAAAGCCCAATATCGTTCCTAACTTAGCCAACTTGGAAACAGTTATTTGTTATTCGCTCCGTCGAGCGCATTCATTATCCGTTCCAGTTCCTCCTCGTTGGCAAACGGGATGCTTATCTTTCCCTTGCCTTTGGGAGAGCAAACCATCTGCACCTTGGTGTGGAAAAAGTCAGAAAGCCGATCTTTCAGTATGGTGAACTCCTCCGGCAGACCAGCCTTTGAGGCTATTTTCCTTTTGCCCGACTGCACGTCTTCGCCACGTTTCAGCATCTGTGCCATTTCTTCAACCTTGCGCACGGAATAACCGTTTTTCTGGATTTCCTGAAACAGCTTTATCTGTATGCTCGGGCTGTCCACCGAAAGCAATGCACGGGCGTGACCCATGTCGATGTCCTTGTTCTTGAGTGCCATCTGCACCTGTGCCGGCAGCTTGAGCAGACGCATATAGTTGGTTACGGCGGCACGGCTCTTGCCCACCCTTTCGGCTATCTTTTCCTGGGTCATACCAGTCGTTTCGGCCAGGTGTTCATAGGCCAGCGCAATCTCTATGGCATTGAGCTCCTCTCGCTGGATGTTCTCCACGAGAGCCATTTCCATGACGTTTTCATCCTCCACGGTGCGCACATAGGCCGGAACAGATGTCAGCCCGGCCATCTGCGAAGCTCTCCAACGGCGTTCTCCGGCAATAATCTGGTATTTGTCGGAAGCCACTTGGCGCAGCGTAATAGGCTGTATTATACCTATTTCACGTATACTGTTGGCCAAATCCTGCAAGGCGGCCTCATCAAACTCATGGCGCGGCTGGTTGGGATTGGGTTCTATTTGTGACAAGGCTATCTCACTAAGGTTTGACGACCCTTGGGTTTTCACCTCTCCGGTGTCAATCAGCGCATCAAGCCCGCGGCCGTTGCCTATGTCGTCAAGTCCGCGACCTAAAACCTTTCTGTCATATTTCTTGTGTACTCCCATGTTTCTCTGTCTTTTTCCGTAGGTGTTTTCAGTCAGGGTTCCGGCTTCCTGAGCCGTCAGCCCCACCGGCTGTTCACTCGGCCTTGTTCCTGTTTATTATCTCTTTGGCCAAGGCCAGGTGGTTCTTGCTGCCCGTTGAATCGGCATCGTAGAGGATTACGGGCAAGCCGTGGCTCGGACTTTCGCTCAGCTTCACATTCCTCTGTATCACAGTCTTGAACACCAGTTCCTGGAAGTGTCGCTTCACCTCGTCGTAAATCTGGTTGGCCAGACGCAAACGCGAGTCGTACATAGTCAGCAAAAAGCCTTCTATCTCGAGCCGTGTGTTCAGTTTTGTCTTTATGATTTTTATTGTGTTGAGCAGTTTGCTGATACCTTCAAGTGCAAAATACTCACACTGCACAGGTATGATGACCGAATCGGCCGCAGTCAAGGAGTTGACCGTTATCAGTCCGAGCGACGGGCTACAGTCGATGAGTATGTAGTCATAGTCGTCCCGTATGGGTGCCAACATGTTTTTGAGCACTTTTTCACGGTCGGCAAGATTGAGCATTTCTATCTCAGCACCGACAAGGTCGATGTGGCTGGGTATGATGTCCAGCCCTTCGATGTCGGTGGTGTATATTGCGTCACGCACGTCGGCATGGTCTATTATGCACTCATACAACGAGCAGTCCACCTGCTTGATGTCCACGCCCAATCCACTCGACGCGTTGGCCTGTGGGTCTGCGTCAACCACCAGAACGTTTTTCTCAAGCGTAGCGAGCGAAGCCGCCAAGTTAATGGTGGTCGTGGTTTTGCCTACACCACCCTTCTGGTTTGCTAAAGCGATTATCTTTCCCATTTCCTCGTTATAAATGCAGCCTCTTTTCAAGGCTACGTGGGTTGCAAAGTTACATATTTAGTGTGACAAAACCGCACCTGTGAACTTTTTTTAGTCTTTAGTGACCTAAATAAAGGGGGTCTAAAGGAGAGCTAACTATTGCAGTTAGACAGCCTAACTACGGCAGTTGCGAAGCCTAAACAGGCGGTTTACTAACGGATTATTGTACTGGAGCAAGACCAACCGACTCACAGGTTTGACAGTAGAACAACAGCTTGGTACGGTTTGGACAATGTGTGTTTTGCGTTTTAATACACTCATTTTCACGGTTGAAACCACTTGTAACAACATTGTTTTTAGTACTTTTGCAGACAAAACAACCGCATATTTTTATGGAACATACAAGACCGTTAATACTTATTTCCAACGACGACGGTTATCACTCAAAAGGTTTGGCAAGCCTGATAAAAATGGTCGGCGAGTTCGGCGACTTGCTCGTTTGCGCTCCAGAATCGGCACGCAGCGGCTTCTCGTGCGCCTTTTCGGCCACCACACCCCTTAGTCTGAAGAAACGCAGACAATGGGACGGGGGCGAAATGTGGTCGTGCAGCGGCACTCCGGTTGACTGCGTGAAGATTGCGCTCAGCGAGTTGTGCCGCGACAGATGGCCAGCCATGGTCATCGGGGGCATCAACCACGGCGACAACGCATCGGTCAACACTCACTATTCCGGCACAATGGGAGTCACTCTGGAGGGGTGCATGAAGTACATTCCCTCGGTTGCCTTCTCCTTATGCGACCACAGCGACGATGCAGATTTTACGCCTCTGACCGACCTGGTAAAGTTTATTACGGGCAAAGTGCTTGCCGAAGGACTCCCGAAGGGTGTATGTCTGAATGTCAACTTCCCCTTGCGCCCCTCATTCAACGGCGTGAAAATATGCAGGATGGCCCACGGCACGTGGGGCAACGAGGTGGTTCGCTGCCGCCATCCGCACGGCCACGACTACTTCTGGATGGTGGGAAGCTACATCAACGACGAGCCTGAGGCCGACGATACCGACAACTGGGCACTCACCAACGGCTACGTTGCCATAACCCCGACGCGCATTGACGTGACCGCATATGAAATGTTCGAACAACTGAAAGGCTGGAAACTGTCATGAAATACTATCTGATAGCAGGCGAAGCCAGCGGCGATCTGCACGCATCAAGGCTCATGAGGGAGCTGAAAAAAGCCGACACGGAAGCCTCGTTCCGCTTTTTCGGAGGCGACTGCATGACGGCTGTGGGCGGCGAAAGGGTGAAACACTACCGCGAACTGGCCTACATGGGTTTCGTTCCTGTGCTGCTGCACCTCAGAACCATACTCGGCAACATGAAGATGTGCAAGCGCGACATTGCCCGGTGGCAACCCGACGTAGTGATACTGGTTGACTATCCCGGCTTCAACCTCGGCATTGCCCAGTATGTAAAGGCAAAAACGCAAATCCCTGTGTTCTATTACATTTCGCCAAAAATATGGGCATGGAAGGAATACCGCATCAAAAACATCAAGCGGGACGTTGACGAGCTGTTCTCGATCCTGCCCTTTGAGGTTCCGTTCTTTGAAGAAAAGCACAACTACCCCATCCACTACGTAGGCAACCCCACCGCCGACGAGGTCAACGAGTTTCTCAGCGGCTACGACGGAGCGTTCCGCAACTACGGCAAACCCATAATTGCGCTGCTCGCAGGGTCGCGCCGGCAGGAGATAAAAGACAACCTTCCGTCCATGATAAAGGCCGCCGAACCTTTCGCAGCCACCCACCAGTTGGTTGTGGCCGGTGCTCCAGGAATAGACCGAAGCTACTATTCGCGCTTCACACAAGGCACTTCGGTTGACATCGTGTTCGGAGAGACCTACCCTCTTCTGGCCAATTCCGAGGCAGCACTTGTCACGAGCGGCACGGCAACCCTTGAGACTGCGCTGTTCAACGTGCCTCAAGTGGTGTGCTACGAGACTCCCTTGCCCAAGCTGATTGCCTTTCTCCGCAAGCACATAATAAAGGTAAAGTACATCTCGCTGGTCAACCTGATTATGGACAAGGAGGTGGTAAGCGAACTTGTGGCCGACACTTTCACCGTAGAGAACATCCGCAAGGAACTGGCCAACATACTTCCCGGCGGCTGCAAACGGGAGAGAATGATTGGCGAATACGGAGAGTTGCACCGTCGGTTGGGCAAATCTGGCGCTCCGAAGAACGCTGCCGAACAGATGATAGAGGCGTTGAAAGCACGGCAAAAGGGTTGAATTCACAACCCGTTTGTCGCATTACAACAAGAAGCACCTGCACCATGACCGAATTTGAGATTGCCCAGCGCATAGTCCAGACCATGCCGTTCACTCCTACCGAAGAGCAGAGCGCGGCCATAGGCACATTCAGCTCGTTTGTTTGCGACCGCCAGGACCGCACAGTAATGATACTGCGAGGTTCGGCTGGAACTGGAAAGACGTCGCTTGCCGGGGCAATAGTCCGCACCATGGCCGCCCTGAAACAGAAGATTGTACTGCTCGCCCCCACCGGACGCGCGGCAAAAGTGTTTGCCCTCAACTCCGGACATGCGGCATTTACCATACACCGCCGCATCTATCGCCAGAAAACAATGGACGCCCAAATGGGCAGTTTCAACCTTAACGACAATCTCAACTCCGACACATTGTTCATAATAGACGAGGCTTCGATGGTGGCAAACCAAGGCTTCGGAACGGGCAACTTCGGCAGCGGCTGTCTGCTCGACGACCTTGTGCAGTATGTTTATGGTGGCCGCAACTGCCACATGATGCTCATCGGCGACACCGCACAGCTTCCCCCTGTGGGCGAAGAGTCCAGTCCTGCTCTGTCTGCCAGCGTGCTTTCCTCATACGGTCTCTCCGTCTATGAGGCAGAACTAAACGAGGTGTTGCGCCAAAACTACGGTTCGGGCATTCTCTACAACGCCACCGCAATACGCAAAATGATTACCCACGATGAAGTGACCCAACTGCCCAAGGTGCACTTCCAGAGCTTTGCCGACATAAAGATGGTGCCCGGCGACGAACTCGTAGAGCAGCTTGCGTCGAGCTACAGCGAAGTTGGAATGGACGAGACCACCGTTGTGACGCGGAGCAACAAGCGCGCCAACATCTACAACCGGGGCATTCGCAACATGGTGCTCGGCCGCGAAGACGAACTGTGCCAAGGGGACATGCTCATGGTGGTGAAAAACAACTACCACTGGTCGGCCAAATCGCTTCCGTACATAGCCAACGGCGACAGGGCAAGGGTGTGGCGTGTGCGCAACATACACGACCTTTACGGTTTGCGCTTCGCCGACATCACGCTCCAGTTTCCCGACTACGACGACCTTGAACTTACTGCTACGGTCATCCTCGACACGCTTTCTTCTGAAGCTCCGGCTCTCACGTCGGAGCAAAACGAACACTTGTTCAATGCCGTAATGGAGGATTACTCCGACGTTCCGCTGAAAGCCGACCGGCTAAAGAAGCTCAAAGAAGACAAATATTACAACGCCCTGCAAATAAAGTTCGCCTATGCCGCAACTTGCCACAAGGCGCAGGGCGGCCAATGGGCGCACGTCTACATAGACCAAGGCCACATGACCGACGACATGCTCACGCCCGACTACATTCACTGGCTCTATACTGCCTTTACGCGTGCCACCGAAAAACTCTTTCTCGTCAACTGGCCGAAGACGCAGACCGAGGGGAATGTGCAAGAATAGGTCGTTCCGCCCCGGGACGACAGAACGCCTACTTATCAGAATCTTGTCACGATGAAAGAGAATCCCGTCCGGTGGAGAAGTGGAGGAGCTTGCTGGCGAGGAAGCCGCTGCAAAGGTGAAAGCCTATGATAATAAGGTGACGGGCAAATCGGAACCGGTTGTGGTGGAGCAGCAGCCGACAGTCAAAGAAGAAACCGCAGTGAAGAAGGACTCCCGTCAGGAGCAGGCCACAGAACGGAAACCCGAAACGAAGACGGGACAGGCCGGAGCGAAGCAGACAGACGGGGCATCCTCTCTATTCGTGCTAAAAAGGCTTTGGCCTCGAGGAGGCATGGAGGCTACCATTTAACATTTTCAGCTCTCCAACGGAACATTAAATATACAAACTATATCAAACCAGACCAGATATCGTTCAAATTGCTTTGAAAAACTGGTATTTTCTTTCTGTTTGTTTAAAAAAGACGGCAAAACGGTTCAAAAAAGTCACAAAGGTTTTGCATGGTTTGGGAAAAGTGCTAATTTTGCACACCACAAAACACCGCTGACATTCAGCATTTGCAGTATGGGTGCAAGCGGCACGGACAGCCAAACAGTTTATAATGGCCGCTACACATTCAGGCACAGACAAATATCAGACTCAGGCACAGACATAAACAATCACAACATAACTGTTTTTAAAAAAAAGAAAGGATTCAGCATGAAGAAAATCTTTACTCTAATGTTCTTCGTTATGGCTACACTCACCGCCATGGCCGGAACCTCATTCACAGTGACCAACCCGATGACCATCATCGACAACAATCAGGAGTCGATGCTCGTTGAAAACCAGACGGTTGAGCTTATCCAGAACGATGACGACACATGGAGCCTGAAGTTTGAGAGCCTCGCATCCAGCAACTGCACCATCGGCGACATCACATTCAACGGAGTGACAGTGACCGACAAGGGCTACTATGTTTACTCCTTGCAGTGCAACGACGCCACAGGCACGGTGACCGACGCCACAAGCCCTTATGTAGGCAAGACTCTCATCCTGCAGTTGGCCGGCGAACTGTCGCCCAAGGGCTACGGCTCACAGGCGTTCACGTTCGAGATATTCTGCGACGAGGACGAGGACATCTATTTCCAGGGATCGTTCTCACCCGATGAAGGCTTGGTTGACGGCATCATCGTTCCCGTTTATTATATTGGCAAATCGGCCAAGGGAACCTGCAAGGGCGAAAGCAACCTTGGAGTAATCAACGAGGAAGATGGTTCGGTGTCGTTCCAGATTGACGGACTCACAAATGTGGACAACGGCGAGGAATACAGCACTCTCACCGTGTCAGGCCTGGAGATGGGCTTTGGCGACGAAGACGGCGTTTACGTACTCAAGGCCGAGAACACCGTGGCACTTACCGAAGAGGGCACTTCAGTCACAGTGAAGAAGCTCGACATAGAACTCGTGTCGAATGCCGGACCTGAAGTCGGCGACGACATGGGCTTCGGCGACGATGACATGGGTGTCGGTGGCGACGATGATGACATGGGCGTTGGCGGCGAAGAAGAATGGACCGTCAACGGTACGCTCGTGATTGCCGACCCGACCACAGGCGACGAGTTCACCTACGAACTGTCTACCGACGAGGGCACCATTACCGCAATCAAGACCGCAAGGGGCAACGCCAACGGCGCAGCCGAGTACTTCTCTGTAAACGGTGCAAAACTGCCCGGCGCACACAAGGGCCTCAACATCGTGCGCAAGGACGGCAAGACCATCAAGTGCGTGGTCAAGTAAGTCGCAAGAAGGATATTTTCACGCAAGTGATGATATTGACTGTAAACACCATTAAATAACAAAGACAGGCTCTGCCAGCTTCATTAATCCCGATGCTGGCAGAGCCTGTTGCATTAAAAAAACACATTATATGCGAAATGGAATTATAAGCTTGGCCATCGCATCGCTGTCGCTCCTCACCGCGGGAAGCCAGACGGCTAATGCCCAACGGTTGCAGACAGCTGCAAAGAAGGCGACATACGTGGAAGGCAAGATCCGCGTAAAACTCCAGACCGACATTGCAACGAAGCTGCAGAGCGTCGGGACGACTTCGGGAGTGGCCAAGGCAAAGAACGCAGCCTACGTGAAAACCGGATTCACGCCGTTCGACCGTGTGAGCCAGCAGGTGACCGCCGTGAAGATGACGCGCGTGTTCCCCTATGCCGGCAAAGACGAGGCACGCCACAAGAAGGAAGGTCTCGACCGGTGGTACGACATTTCCTACGATGCCAAGAACATGTCGCTGCTGCAAGTGAAAAATCTCTACAAGGCTGTGCCCGGAGTGGAGCACGCCCAGCGCATAGTGGCCTACCAGGTTGACGGCAACCCGACCTACCGCGTGGCCACACAAGAGGAACTGTCGCGGGCTGCGGCCAAAGCGTCGGTGGCAATGCCGTTCAACGACCCTCTGCTTTCCGGCCAGTGGCACTTCTACAACGACGGTTCGCTCGCCGGTTCGCTTGCCGGAGCCGACATCAACGTGTTTCCTGCATGGAACAACGGCTATACAGGTTCGAAGGACGTGGTGGTGGCCATCATCGACGGCGGTTTCCAGATTGACCACCCCGACCTGAAGGATAACCTGTGGATAAATGAGGCCGAGCTTAACGGCAAGGCCGGAGTCGACGACGACGGCGACGGATATGTTGACGACATCTATGGCTACAACTTCGTGGTGAACTCGGCCAACATAACCTCGCACCAGCACGGCACGCACGTGGCCGGAATAGTGGGTGCCACCAACAACAACGGCATCGGAGTGTCGGGCGTGGCCGGAGGCTGCGACGGCACCGGCGGCGTAAAGATGATGGTGTGTCAGGTATTCGACTCCAACGCCAGCGAGTCGGTCGACGCCAACTACGCCGGCGCACTCGTCTATGCCGCCGACCGTGGCGCAAGCATAGCGCAGTGCTCGTGGGGTTCGGCCGAGGCCGACAACGAGGATGTGGCCATCTCCGAGGCCGTGCGCTACTTCACCAAGTATGGCGGCGGCGACAAGATGAACGGCGGACTGTGCATCTTCGCCACAGGAAACACCTCAAGCGAGGGACGCTTCTATCCAGGCTGCCTCGACGAGGTGGTTGCCGTGGCGGCTTCCACGCCCATGGGAACGGCAGCCACATACTCTTCGTGCGGCACATGGGTTGACGTGACCGCTCCCGGAGGCTATTCGGAGGCCGGCGAGAAGTATGAGGTGCTGAGTACGCTCCCCAACAGTTCTTACGGATACCTTGAGGGCACGTCGATGGCCTGTCCCCACGTGTCGGGTGTGGCTGCCCTAATCCTCTCGAAATACGGCAACAAGAATTTCTCCAACGAGACCCTGCGCACGTTGCTCACATCATCGGTCAGCCGACTGTATTACACTGACTCTGAATATGTGGGCAAGTTCGGCTCCGGCGTAATCGACGCCTACAAAGCTCTTCAGGGCAGCGAGACGAGCGTGCCAAACGCAGTTAGCGACCTCACGGTGATTGCCTCACACAACTACGTGACGTTGCAATGGACTATACCCGAGTCTGACGAGAAGTCGGTCGACCATCATGTGGTGTACTACAGCAAGAGTCCCATAACCGCCGACACCGACCTCTCCACGCTCGACCGCAAGTCGATAGACACCAAGTACTACAACTGCGGCGACCGCATGGAGGAGGAACTCGACGGACTGGAGGCCATGACTACCTACTACTTCACCATAGTGGCCTACAACAGGTGGGGCAAATCGTCGGCCATGTCGCCCGTGGTGGAGGCCACAACCAACGAGGGTCCCACCGCCAAGCTCAACACCGACGCGCTCAGCATGGCGGTAGACGCCACCAAGTCGGCCTCGGCCACAGTGCGCTTCCGTGTGCAGAACACCGGAAAGGGCATCCTGAAATACAGCTTCACCACAGGCACGCAGTCGGCTGTGATGTCGGCCAGCTCAACGGGAACACAACCCATGCCTGGACGCATCACACCGTTTGCCGGCAAGCTGTCGTCGGAGGCAAGCACCACATCGTCGTATCCTGTGGTCACCGCCGACTATCAGGTGGCCGACTATCCTGACACTCTGCGCTACAGCAAGTCGCTCAAGGCATACATAGGCGAAAACGACACCGAGCTGCCCAATGCCATGGCGCAGTATTTCTATGTTGACCCGACGAAATATCCCAACGGCTTCAACCTTACCGACCTGTATTTCCAGGGACAGTATGGCAAGGACCCCGTGCTTGAAATATACGACGGCTCGCGCTCCATATCCACCGCAACGCTACTGACCACGGCGGGCTACACCGACTGGGCCTACAACCAGTATCTGCCGCTTGAGGAGCAGCAGTTCTTCGCTCCGGGCAAGAGTTTCTGGATTGTGGCCAAGTTCCCTGCTGGAGTGCAGCGTCCGCTGGCGGTAGGCACGGCCAACACCAGCGGCATACAGAACTACAGCTTCTACAGTTCCGACAACGGCGAAACCTGGACCCAGCTCTCCGAGGTGCTCAAAGGCTCGAGCTTCGAGAGCACAGCCGACCAACTGACATGGGCGGTGTATGCCGTGAGCAAAAACCCCAACTGGAGTTCGGTGCTCAGCACAGACCCTGCCGAGGGCGAAGTGGAAGCCGGAAAGACTCAGACCGTGAAGCTGTCGAACGACGGTCAGCCGCTCGTAAACGGCACCTACAAGCTGAAGCTCCACCTCAAGACCAACGAGGCGAAAACCACAGACAACAGCATAGCCGTGACCATGACCGTGAGCGGCTACAAACCGTCGGTTACGAGCAAGCAGCTCGTTGACTTCGGCAGTCTGCTCGTGGGTCAGGAGTCTACCTACAGCATCGAAATAGCCAACACCGGCTACGGTGCATTCGCCACCAAGGGCGGCAGCTTCTACACCTACAACGGCACCATGGCCTGCACGAGCGACCAGTTCCAGCTCGACCAGGTGCTCAAGTCGATAGCCGCGCGCTCCAGCCGCAACCTCAACGTTACGTTCAAGCCCACCAAGGCCGGCAACTTCAGCGGCACGGTGACGCTTACCGACAAGAACGGACTGAAGCACTCGTTCACCGTGTGCGGCACGGCCATCGACCCGGCCAAGCTGAAGGTTGCCCAGACCGACTTCGACCTTGGCGACCTTGAAGTGGGAGGCGAGGAGAAGACAGCCGTGATTAGCATAACCAACGAGGGCAAGTATCCCTTGCAGTATGTGTTCCCCAAGTTCTCAGACAAGAGCATCGAAGGCTCGGCCAAGGGACACCGCTACGGCTACACCTACCAGACCAACGTTGACGGAGCCAACGACATAGCCTACGAGAGCGTGCCTGAACTCGACGACGAGGTAGACATAACGTCGCAGTTCGGCGACCTGTCGTGGCAGTCGGGTGCAGTGCCGTTGGGCTTCAAGTTCCCCTTCTATGGCAAAGACTATCAGGAGGTGTACATCAACTCGCGCGGTGCGGTGCAGATGGAGCGTTGCCAGACGGTGACCATCGGGGCCTTCGTGCCTGAGCCAAGTTCGGTGAAGGGTCTCGGCTACATCTCCGGCTACGCCAACAACGGCTATGGAGGCAACATGGACATGCTGCCCAACTCTAAGGTGAGCTACGGCCACAAGGACGGCAAGTTCTATGTGGTGTACAAGGACGTGCAGGTGCAGGGCATCGACGGAACCTACACCACCATGAGCATGCACATGGTGCTCGACGCACAGGGCAACACCACCATATACTATGACGACTACGACCCGGCGGCCATGCGCGACAGCGGCATACTCAATTATATAGGCATCTGCGACCTGGAGAGTGCCGACCCGATGAGCGTGACCTACGCCGACATTGCGCGCGCCGGCAACACCTTCTACTCAAAGCTCGCTACGGGCAGTGTGGTGAAGATTGTTGCGCCAGGCAAGTTCATGGTAACCGGCGTTTCCAGTGCCGACGGATATGTGGGCATAGGCGAGACCAAGGAGGTTGTCCTCACGGCAAAGGCAAACGAGAGCCTCTTTGCCGGCGAGCTTACCAACCACATCATCATGCACACCAACGACCCCGAGGCTTCGAGCAAGGTGTTCAACATCACGGCCAACATCACCGGCGACAAGTTTGTGGCCGATGCTGTGATTGACTCCGCCAAAATTGACTTCGGCAAGGTGTTCCGAACATCCGACCAGCACCGCACCATGCGCGTGCTCAACAACGGCACCAAGGCCGTAGAGGTAAGCTCAATAGCCCTGAAGAACGGCGCAGTGACCGTGGCCGACGAACTCAAGGCCGGCTTCACCGTGAAGCCCAACGAGAGCAAGGACGTGCGCGTGGTGCTGCCAACGGAGACAAGCGGCACGGTGAGCGATGTTGTGGTTGTGACTTACGCTGACGCTACAACAGCCGAAGTGCCAGTCACGGCCGAGGTTATCGGTGTGCCGGTGGCTACCGTCACGCCCGCCGAGGCTTCGTTCACCACTCCTTACGGCGACGATGTCGAGACCTCGTTCACCATAGCCAACAACGGCGACGAGCCTATGACCGTGAGCACGGTGGCCGACTTCTGGTATGGTCTGGCCAATGCGATTGACGACAGCCAATCTACGATAAGATATGTATACAAGACCAGCCAGGACTACCAGGATGTGAAGTACAACTGGGTTGACATACTCGACAACTACGACGAGCACTGCAACCTGGCGTACTACTACAACAAGACCGACTACAAGGAGGTTGACCTCCCGTTTGAGTTCCCGTTCTACGGAAAGAAGTACACCAAGATGTATCTCTACGACAGCGGTTTCATGCAGTTCTCCAAGCCCAAGGAAGACTACAAGATGTTCCCCGAACCGCCTGTCACACTGCCCGACGGCGAGACTTTCTACCGCAACATCATAGCTCCGCTGTGGGGCAACCACACGATGAACACAGGCACGGTGGACGGTGTGTACTACAAGAAGTTTGACGACCATGCCGTGGTGACGTTCAAGAACTATGGCAACTCGGTGATGTCGGGCTTCAACTTCCAGTGCATACTCTACAAGGACGGAACCTACAAGTTCATGTACCAACTCGACGAAACCGGAATGCTCAACGGCATTTACGGACTCGCCGGAGCGCAGGACGAGAACGCTCAGAGGGGTTTTGTATTGCCGAGCATGTACATCAACCCTGGCGTGGCCATCGAGATTAAACCGGAGTTCGACTATGTGATAGCTCCGGGAAGCAGCGTTGACCTCGGCGTGACGCTCAAGGCCGACAAGTTGGCCGACACCTACGAGAACCGCCTCACGCTGACCACCAACGACCCGAAGAACGCGAAGATAGAGATACCCGTAATGCTGACCACCACGGGCGAGGCTCTTCCCGTAATACCCGAGACACTCTCTGTGAAGCAGGTGTACGACACGGAGTATATGCAGCCGGCGCAGATTGACTTCACCGTTGCCAACAACGGGCACAAGGCATTCACGATAACCAACATATCGTCTGACATTCTTGAGCCTGACGACAATTACTCCTACAACGCCCAGCTCATGGTTTACCGTAGCGGCGGTAGCGACGACGACCCCAACCCCGGCCCGCTCGCTATCAATGACAACAGCTACTCCTGGACTACCTACTGGCCGGGACAGAGCGAACCTATTGTCGTTGGCGACGAACCCGTGAAGATGCGTCTGCTCTATCTCAATGTGGCTTCGCCTGTAACGGTGAGCGACAAGCTCAAGTTTGACATCGAGGGCATGGAGACGCGCACCGCCGACGTGAGCGTGATGATAACCGACGCTCCGAAGATGACCTTCAGCAACGACTCCATAATAATAGAAAATGTTGACCGCGACTTCACCGGAAGCCAGACCGTGACGATAGCCAACAACGGCAAGTACCAGCTGGACTACACCCTGACGCTCGACCCTGCCGGCAACGACGTGTCGGTCGACGATGAACTGGGCGACAACGACTGGGGCATCGGCGGACTGTCGGCATCGGTGGTGAACAGCAAGGCCATAGCCGAGAGCGACTCGCTGCAGAGTCTGTTCAGACAGCACCTGTATGGCTTTGCCGACGCCAAGGGCATGAAGCGCATTGCCAAGGCACGCAAGGACGATGCCTACATCTGGGACGACCCTGTGGCCGGAAGCTCTTCCACACCCGATGCACCTGAGCACACCAATGCTCTGTATCACCCCATCATGCAGCCCATTTCGAGTGCGAAGGTGGCTGTGATGGGCGTAGGCTCTGAAAATACCGATGAGAACTTCTATGCCGCCACTCGCTACACAGCTCCTGCCGAAGGCTTCAACCTTACTCACGTGTTCTTCGTGGGTACGGTAGGTCCGCTACAAAACGTTGATGTGGAAGGAAGCGTGGTGCTCGGCGACAATGTGGCTGCAACGAAGAACGTGGTGGCCACGGGCAAGCTGCGCATAGAGAGCGACGAGACTACCAACGGCGGCTACTACGGCACACCGCGCACTCTGAAATTTGACAATCCCGTGTATGTCAATCCTGGCGAGTCGTTCTACATTGTGCTCAAGTATCCTGCCGGGTACATGGGCAACGCCCTCATGGTGTCGAAGGACGGCGACCTCGTTGACAACCGCTACATGGCTTATCTTGAGGACATGGGCGGATGGATAGACATTGAGAGTGCCATCAACTCTTCTTACGGCTATGGTGCCTTCGGCTATTTCATGACCGCACTTGAGGAGCTGCCCGGCAAACCGTGGATACAACTTTCCGCCGACACCAAGACGGAGAACACCATCGAGGTGGGACAGACGGCTGAGATGACCATCGACCTGACCGCTGCCTCGGCCTACTATGACCACGGCAACAAGGCCACCATCGTGGTGAGGTCCAACGACCCGTCGAAGCGCGTCTACAACTATCACGTATACCTGAACCGCAACGGTGCGCCCACTGTGACCGCTCCCAAGTCGACCACTACCGTGGCGCAGGGCGGCACAGCCACCGTGAAGCTGAACGTGGCCGACACCGAGGGCGACGCGTTTACTGTGAGCATTGCCGACGACACCAACGTGGCAAGCATCGAGACCGTGGCCAACGCCGACGGCACTCAGGACGGCATTGCCATTGACAATGACGGTGTGGTGAGCGTAGAGGCAGGCAGGTCGCTCACGCTCGGCGTAAAGCTGGCTCCAGACTATGACGTACCTGCCGGACTGGCAACATTCACCGTGACGGCCACCGACCGGAACGGCAACTCATCACAGACAGCCGTGACCTACAGCGTTGAGGCCACCAACCGCGCTCCTGTCTACACCGGAATCGATGAGTACACGCTTGGCGTAGGGGCTTTGTCGGCAGAATACTCGTGGACATCGCTGTTCACCGACCCCGAAGGCGACGACATGACCTACAATGCGTATGTGCTTAGCCCGGAGGCCGCCGTAATCTACAAGTCTGACAATGGTTTCGTCATTGCAGCCAAAAAAATTGCCGACACCGAGCTTGTGCTCGCCGCGACCGACAGCAACGGTTCGACGACAACAGTGAGGAAGCCGCTCAAGATTGTTTCGGCTTCGTCTATAGGCAATGTCGAGGCTGACAATGGCACATTGACTGTGGATGCCGATGAATCAAAGGTTGTTGTCACCGTGGGTGAATACATGGCCAACGCTACATTCTACCTGTATGATGCTGCCGGCAAACTGCTTGGCAAGCTCCATGCGGACAACGTGGTCGCCGGACGCTCGCTGAACTTCAACTCCGGCCGTCTGATACAAGGTGTCTACACGGTTCTCGTGAGTGCCGACGGCAAGACGCAAGTGGCCAAGTTCGCCGTAAGGTAAAAAGAAACAGGAGGCGCATGACGGCCTCTAAGCGTATTTGCAATTAGCAATTGATGTCTGCCGCTTGGCAGATGTTTCCCTGTCGAGTAGGAGATAAGCACTAATATTGGTGTTTATCTCCTACTTTCCTTTTTCCGACCTCCCACACCAACAGAATGCGCCTCCAACAGCACAGACAGACTCCAAGCTACGTCCACTAACTTTGCTCCTGCGCAAGAGGTACGGCGCCCCACTCTACCATGCGTGCAAATAAGGCATGTTTTCTGCCTTTACCCCCTCGCCGCACCATTCGTTCTTCATTCTGCCACAAGTGCTGCACCAACGCATTTAAACGGAAGACCTGTTTTTTGGTGTGTTCCTTTCACCTTGTCACCAATAATGTGTAACTTTGCAGCCTTAAAACAAGGTAGAAGTAGGCGGCGCAAATGTCTGTTGAAATAAAAGATACAGGAAACGGCGAGTTGCGTTTGGCCAACTGTTAGAACCCATCAGAAGAGAACCCGATGAAGTTTGCCATAATTGCCGCAGGCGAAGGAAGCCGACTGGCAGCAGAAGGCATCGCACTGCCCAAACCCCTTGTAGAGGTGGGCGGTGAGCCGCTGATAGACCGCCTGATAAGGATTTTCATGGATAACGATGCCGAAGAGATTGCAGTTGTCTGCAACGATGCCACAGCGCAGGTGAGCAATCACCTTGTGCACATACAGCGCGACGGACTCAATGGGCGACCGGTGCCGTTGCGCTTTTGCGTGAAAAGCACTCCCAGTTCGATGCACAGTTTCCACGAGATAAGCCGATGGCTTGCCGAAGGGACTTTTTGCCTGACCACGGTGGACACGATATTCAGGGAAACAGAGTTCAGAAGCTATATTGAAGCCCTGCGCTGGGCCACGGCAGACGGTGACTTGGACGGACTGATGGGAGTTACGGACTATGTGGACGACGAGAAGCCGCTCTATGTGGACACCCGTGACGACCTGCAAATCAGAAGTTTTCTCGACCATAGCGACTCTTGCCGCTACATCTCCGCGGGCATCTACGGCCTTGTGCCCTCGGTTCTGTCTACTCTGGACGCTTGCATCAGTCGGGGCGAGAGCCGTATGCGCAATTTCCAAAGGGCACTTGTGGCCGACGGACACCGACTGAAAGCCTATCCGTTCAGCAAGGTGCTCGACATAGACCACGCCAAAGACATAGACAAAGCCGAGGAGTTTCTCAAGTCGGGGCGGTAGCCTTTTCAGCCCCACAGGGCAAAAATGTGACACAATCAAAACAGGACAAGGAGATGGAAAAGAGTTTCAAGGAATTGCTGCACGCATCGTTCAAGTCGGAAGACACGGAAGAGTGGCTTGACGTGCATTTCACACGCCCCATAGGACTGGCCTTCGCGCTTCTGTGGAAAAAGCTGGGCGTTCATCCCAATACGATAACCATCCTGTCATTCTTTCTCGGAGCCGGAGCCGGATGGATGTTCTGGCACGAGGACATAAAGCACAACATTGCTGGAGTAGTCCTGCTGATGTTTGCCAACTTCTGCGACTCCACCGACGGCCAACTCGCCCGGCTCACAGGACAGAAAACCCTCTTGGGACGCGTGCTCGACGGCTTTTCGGCCGACGTGTGGTTCTTTGCCATCTACCTGGGCATCAGTCTGCGCCTGTGTGGACAGCCCATTCCGTTTACAAACCTGAACTGGGGACTTCTCATCTTCATCATCTGCGCCGTGGCGGGATTTGTTTGCCACGCGAGGCAATGCGCCCTTTCCGACTATTACCGGCAGATACACCTGTTCTTCCTGCTCGGAAAGGAGGGCAGCGAACTGGACAACAGCAAGGAGCAATGGGCAATATTCCACAGCATACCGGCCAAGCTGGGCAACTGGTTTCCGAGGCTTTTCTACTACAACTACGCCAAGTATTGCAGCGGACAGGAGCGCAGGACGCCACAGTTCCAGCGGTTCTTCTCCAATGTCAGGGCCAAGTATCCCACAGCAGAATCCATTCCGCAGTCGCTGCGCAACGACTTCCGCCAGGAATCGTTGCCCCTTATGAAATACACCAACATACTGACGTTCAACACTAGAGCCATCACGCTCTGTGCAGCGTGTCTTCTGAACGTGCCGTATGTCTATCCTTTGGTGGAGATAGTAGTGCTTTCCGCCCTTTGCCACTATATGTGGCGCAGGCACGAAGCACTTTGTGCCAAGCTTGACACTAAGTACAACCGATGAACAGACAGTTTCTCTTAATCCTGCTCATGCTTTTCATTGCTGTGCCTGACACATGGGCACAGAATGACGGCCTTGACCTGGGCGACACAACCCTGTGGTACAACCGCACCCACGAGATCAAGGAGGTGACGGTGAAGGGCGGACGCTCCAAATACAGCCGCAAGAACAATCCAGCCGTGGAACTCATGAAAAAGGTGGTGGCGGCAAAGAAGCGCACCAACCTGCACAACCGCGACTACTACAGTATGGACAAGTATCAGAAAATAACGCTTGCCGCCAACGACGTGACGCCAGAGGGACTGCAGAAGAGCTTGCTGGGCAAGGTGCCGGGCGTGGTCAGCCTGATTGAGACGTGCCCCTCCAACGGAAAACTGATACTCCCATTCACATACACGGAGACCGCAACGAGACACATCTACCGCAAGAAGCCGAGAGAGGAACGCGACGTGGTGGTGGGAGAACGCACAGACGGCATCACCACCATGATGTTTTCCGGCGAAATACTCACCGCCGCACTCAAGGATTTCTTTACCGACGTGGACATCTACGACGACCAGGTACGCCTGTTCCAGCACCCCTTCACCTCGCCTATAGGCAAGGATGCGGTGGCGTTCTACCGCTTCTACATACAGGACACGGTCTATGTGGACAGCGACAGGTGCATACAGCTGCACTTCTCGCCCAACAACCTTCAGGATTTCGGCTTCAGCGGAGAACTGTATGTGATGGACGACACCACATACCAGGTAAAAAGATGCGAACTGTCCATACCCCGCAAGAGCGGAGTGAACTTCGTGGAGCGGATGTCGGTGGTTCAGGACTTCACCACCCTGCCCACCGGCGAGCGCGTGCTTACCGTTGACGACATGACCGTGGAGCTTGCCCTGTTTGACTTCATACAGAAAGGTATAGTGACACGCACCACGAGACTGTCCAACTACAGTTTCGACTCCATTCCCGATGCGGCTTTCTCGCTGGCAACCAAGGCGCAGGTGGAGGCCGAGGCCAAGCAGCAGACCGAAGACTTCTGGGAAAGCAAACGCAAGGTGGAGCTTACGGGCAGCGAGAAGCACATGAGCAGCGTGATGGACAAAATGAAGAAGGGCAAGGCCTACAAGTACATCATGACCGTGGTGCGCCTTTTGGTGGAAAACTATCTGGAAACCGGCTTCTCAACCCGTCCGAGCAAGTTTGACATCGGACCAATAAACACGTTTGTAACCAGCAACTTCATCGACGGATTTCGTCTGCGCATAGGCGGACAAACAACGGCCAACTTCAACAAGCACCTGTTCTTGAAAGGCTATTATGCCCACGGCTTCGGAAGCAAGCACAACTACTACAACGCCGAAGTGACCTATTCGTTCAACCCCAAAGCATATTTGCCCGACGAGTTTCCGCGGCGCACGCTGACACTGTCCACCTCCTACGACGTGTGTTCGCCGTCAGACAAGTTTATGGGCACAGACAAGGACAACGTTTTCAACGCGCTCAAATGGACCAAGGTGGACAAGATGATGTTCTACCGCCGCCATCAGCTCACCCTGGAGCGCGAAGAAAGGAACAACCTGCGCATGACCCTCACGGCAAAGATAGAGGAAAACGAGGCTGCGGGCAACTGGGCTTTTGTGCCGATGCCCCAGTCGGGACTGTCGCCCGACGCTTTTGCCACACTTAAAACGGCGGAGCTGCGGGCAGAACTGCGCTATGCTCCGGGCGAGAAGTTTGTGGTCACCAAGCAACGCCGCCGCAAACTGAACAACAACGCACCCATATTCACCCTCAGCCACTCCATGGGATTCAGCGGCGTACTTGGCGGACAATACCGCTACAACATGACCGACGTGTCGGTGTTCCGCCGTTTCTGGTTGAAAAGCTGGGGAAGCATCGACCTCGAAGCCAAGGCCGGGGCACAATGGAACCAGGTGCCGTTCCTCTTCCTGTGCATGCCGGCGGCAAACCTCTCCTACATAACCAACAGGAGTTCGTTCGGACTGATAAACAACATGGAGTTTGTCAACGACAGATACGCCAGCCTGATGCTCACATGGGACATCAACGGCAAACTCTTCAACCGCATACCTCTGCTGAAACGGTTGAAATGGCGCGAATACGTCTGTGTGCGCTCGCTGTGGGGCACACTTACCGACAAGAACAATCCGCTGCTGTCAGACCGCAACTCTGCCTCCGGAGTGCTCATGGAACTGCCCGAGGGTTCTTATGTGATGGACAGCAACAAGCCGTATGTGGAAATTGTGGCTGGAGTACACAACGTCTTCCGCTTCTTCCATGTAGAGTATGTGCGGCGACTCAACTACCTGTCCCTGCCAACTGCCACCAAACAAGGCATAAGGATAAAGTTCAGCATGAAGTTCTGAAGACATTTGTGCTCTTTTGAGTTTTAGCGGACTGCAATAAAAGAAAAACGGTGAGAATACAAATTAAGAAGTCCCTCAAATCAGCGAGTTTTCTCTCCTTACCCCTTTAAGCAGCCTCCTAGTTCAACTCATAAGTTGCATTTTAGCAAAGTAAAAGACTACAAAAACTGCACTTTAGCAAATTACAAGAGCCTCAAAACTGCATTTTAGCAAAGTTTAGTATATGTAACCTGTTGTTTCTTAGCTAATTGTTGTAACTTTACAAGCATCTGTATATTTATCACCCCAAAACTGAGAAAAATGGTAGAGGAAAAGGTTCTATTGCAAGTGCTGGCTGAGCAGAAAGAATACGTGGAAAGCTACGACCCAAAGAAATGGGTTGCAAGGAACGAGGAGTCACTTTTTGAATTCGACAGCCCACTCGCACAAGTCATCATCGGCGTAAGGCGAAGCGGAAAATCCACGCTTTGCCACAAAGTGTTGTTGGAGCACGACGTGAGGTATGGATACGCCAACTTCGACGACGACCGCCTTGCGGGCTTGCAGACAGAGGACCTGAACACCGTCCTCGCCTGCATATATCAAATATACGGTACAGACATCCGGCACATCTTCCTCGACGAGATACAGGACGTGGAAGGCTGGCACTTGTTTGTTAACCGACTTCTCAGGAGCAACCTCCATATCGTAGTGACTGGCAGCAATGCAAAACTGCTGAGCGGAGAACTTGCCACACACCTCACCGGGCGCTACAACGAAATTCACCTCTTCCCGTTCTCGTTCCGAGAATACTGCATCTATCATCGTGTGGACACCACCGGAATTACTACCAAAGCAGAAGCCGAACGGAAACGCGCCTTCATGGAGTACATCACCAACGGTGGATTCCCCGAGATGCAAGTCATACGCAACAAACGAGGATACGTGCAAAGTCTACTGGAGGCTATCGTTAATAAAGACATAAAGACACGCTTCAACATTCGCCACGTGGATGTCCTGAGAAAGATTGCCAACCACCTTATCAACAATGTGTGCCAGGAGGTGAAATACGATGAACTGGCTAAATTGCTGGACATTACCGACATGACAGCAAAGAAATATGTGGACTATCTTCGCCAGGCCTTTCTGGTGCAACTCCTCACTAAACACTCATTTAAGAGCAAGGAGCGAATCAGGAATGCCAAGGCCTATATCGTCGACCAGGGACTACAAAACAATAGGGACAATGCCTTTGCCGCCGAGAACATCGGATGGCGTTTGGAAAACGTAGTGTACATTGAACTGCTACGAAGATGCGCCAACAACTTTATGGACATTTTCTACTACAAGGAGTCAGCACGCTCAAAGGAAGTAGATTTCGTGGTCTGCAACCAAGACAAGGCCGTGGAACTCATCCAAGTGGCCTACGACATCGACAACGAGAAGACATTCAAACGGGAGACGAGCGCCCTGGCCAATGCCTCCACCTCCCTGCGCTGCGACCGTCTGACCCTCATCGCCTTCTCGCCCACACGAGACGTGGAGGTCTCAGGCAAAAGCATACACATTATCTCCGCCATAGAATGGCTGACCGACGCAGCGACACTATGATTACAATACTTCAATGCCTCCAATGCCTTGGGGAACGCCTTCACCTCGTCTGTAAGTTTCTTTCCTTCTGGAAAGGAAATAATCGCGCATTTATTTCCTTTTTAGAAGGAAACTTTGTGTCTTTGCAACCGAGTATAGGAGTCTACACAACGGTTATTTCAGTCACTGTCAATAGCCTATATAGACTACGTAAATGCCATAGATAGACACCGTAAATGCCATATGAATATTATTGCTGTCCGCTAAAACTCAAAAGAGCATAATTATCCTGCCCGAAGCCTTGTATAATGGGACTTCGGGCTTGCCTTTTCAAAAAGTAAGCCCCCTCTAATCAAACAGACTTGGTTCGGGAGGCGATTCCTTTGCCTCTTGAACCATTTTTGCCCAGTCTTTTTCGGGTTCTTCAAGAAAAGTATAGCAGTTCACGTAATACATGAGCATTAACCTTACCATTGTAGCCAATCCTGAGAAACTCCAGGGGCGTTTGATGCGTTTTTGTATGACCATCAGAAGAAGGTTGGCTATTAG
>CAVAQY010000018.1:0-38728 GCA_963590865.1 Bacteroidaceae bacterium
CAGAATTAACTGTGCCAATGCTAATAGTCCTTGATTGTTCATACCACAAAGGTATGACTTTTCCACAGAACAAAAGAATCCCCCATGTTTGTCGGGTGAGCCTAAACCCTTCCTCCGTTGCAAAAAATGTGTCAGCTGTTAAAGGGACTAAGTGCTACTCCATCCGTCCGTATTTCATTTCATCGCCATTCTTGTCATATTGCTTGCGTTTGCCGACAGGAGGTTCTGTCAATGTTATCCTAACTACGGCCGTTCGATCAAGTGATCTGGCTATGCTGCTGTCAAAGGCATCCATGTGTTGGGGCAGGAAACGCTCGCAGATTAGACGGAGTCCATGTATCTTTTCTTCCTCATTTGCAACCAGTTCTGCCGTTCCGACAGCTGTTGCAGACTTGTATTGAAGAGTGAAGCTGCCGTCTTTGTCTTTCGGTCCTACCGTAGGGGTGCAGCGCGACACTGCTGATAGGAAAACTTGAGGATGCACCTTTATGGCATCCAGTTTCTTACCCTCCAATGCGCAATGGAAGTACCAGTGCACGTCATCATCGGAAGCCAATGAAAGCGGCAAACCATATGCCTTTCCCTCAGGGGCAACAAAACTTACTGTTATGTATGGAGCGCGGCGCATCACTTCCAATGCCCACTCCTTACCCATTTCTCTTGATTTCTTTCTCATGTTGGTTGAATTATCTGCCGTTATGATTATGTCGGTATCGGAACTTACATTAAGTAGGTATTCAAAATTATCCGTATATATTTATTGGGTCAGCAGATGACTATTATACTTTGACATGTCTCTGCACTTTATTTTTGCCTTGTATGCCCGGCTTTCATCGGTCGTGTAGCCCGCTACACTCGCTCTTCAACCCGAATATGCGGCCAAAAATAAAGAGCATATCCATATCAAATAATTCTGAACACCTACTTGTCTTGTTTTCTGTCATCACTTGATTCTGCAAAGGTACTCTTGCAAAATTTACCCTCCCAAACATTTTGCGTTAAATATCTGCAACGCCCCACATTTGATTTCAAACTGCAGTTGCGTGGCAGTGTTAATGCCGACACCCCATTCCTACACACAACATTTCTACGAAAAGAGAGGCTATTGGGCGGAAGCTTTGTGGCGAACTGTACGGGCTATACACTTGCTTGCTGACTCTATATGCTGGCAATAGTGTTCCGGCAGTTATGGAGTAAGCATATTTTTTGCTAATTTTGCAGTTGGACAAAACATTGACAATGAACCTTCCTGAATCTTTCAGACGCTACACCGCAGAACTCATGGGCGAGGAACTGTACTGCCGTATGGTTGCCGCACTTGAAGGAGACGCTCCGGTGAGCGTGCGTATCAATCCGCTTAAAGGCAACGGGAGTCCCGTTGGCGGTGAACAGGTGGGCTGGTGCCCCTACGGATATTACCTGACGGATAGACCGGCATTCACCTTCGACCCTCTGTTTCATGCAGGGCACTATTATGTGCAGGAGGCTTCGTCAATGTTCATTCACCACGTTATCAAGGAACACGTTGCCGCTCCTGTGCGTATGCTTGATCTGTGCGCAGCACCAGGAGGAAAGTCTACGGCTGCCATTGCCGCACTGCCCGAAGGGAGTGTGCTGTTCAGCAATGAGCCGGTGGAACTTCGGACGCAGATATTGGCCGAAAATATGATGAAATGGGGCTGTCCGAATGTGACAGTAACAAACAGTTATCCTGCAGACTACGCCCGTTCCGGACTGCTGTTTGACGTCATACTGTGCGATGTACCCTGTTCCGGTGAGGGAATGTTCCGTAAAGACGAAGGAGCTGTGGCCGAGTGGAGTGTGCAGAATGTGGAGAAATGCCGCCATCTGCAACGCAGTATCGTTGCCGATGCATGGCGTTGTCTCGCTCCTGGAGGATTGCTCATATATTCCACCTGTACGTTCAATGCGCACGAAAACGAGGAAAACGTACGATGGATATGTTCCGAATTGGGTGCGGAGGTACTGCCTGTCAGCGTGAAATCCGAATGGGGACTCACAGGGTCGTTGCTTCCGGAGTTTGACAAGCCCGTATACAGGTTCATACCCGGCACCTCGCGCGGCGAAGGTTTGTTCATGGCGGTAATGCAAAAGACGGACGGTGAGCACAATGGTCCGCAACAGGCCAGACGCAAGACGACCAAACAATGCAAGACCGTCAAGCAAGGCAAGGCAGCAGCAAAAGGGGTGTGGACGGAGTGGATTGACGGTGCGGAACGGTTTGACATACATACCGACAGTGCCGGCAACGTAGTGGCTATACCAAAGGGTATGGCCGATATGTACCGCACCGCATGTACGGCTCTGAGGGTGATACACTCGGGAGTGTGCCTCGCCACGGCAAAGGGGCGCGATTTTGTGCCATCGCAGTCGCTGGCCTTATCGGCGGCTTTGCGACAGGATGCGTTCCCGAAAGTAGAACTCGGCTATCAGGAAGCCATCAGTTATCTGCGCCATGAGTCGCTTCCTGCATTGCCGAGTCACATTGGACTCGGATTTGCACTTGTCACTTTCGGCGATACTATACTTGGTTTCGTGAAGAACTTGGGCAACCGGGCCAATAACCTCTATCCGCAGGAATGGCGCATAAAGAGCAGTTACACTCCTGCACCGCAATCAATATTCACGGAAGAAAAAACTAATATAACAGAATGAAACAATATCTTGACCTGCTCGACCGCATACTCGCCGAGGGAGCAAAGAAGACAGACCGCACAGGCACGGGCACGCTCAGCGTGTTCGGCAATCAGATGCGCTTTGACCTAAGTGACGGTTTCCCGCTGCTCACCACAAAAAAGCTGCATCTTAAGTCAATCATCTATGAACTGCTTTGGTTCTTGAGAGGTGACACCAACATAGGCTATCTCAAGGAGCACGGTGTGAGCATCTGGGACGAATGGGCCGATGAAAACGGCGAACTCGGCCCTGTCTATGGACACCAGTGGAGGTCGTGGCCAGACTATGATGGCGGCACGATAGACCAGATAACGAATGTGATAGAGCAAATAAAGCACACTCCGGACTCGCGACGCATGATTGTGAGTGCGTGGAACGTGGCCGAGGTGGATAAGATGGCTCTGCCGCCGTGCCACACCATGTTCCAGTTCTATGTGGCTGACGGTCGGCTAAGCCTGCAACTGTACCAACGGTCGGCCGACACGTTTCTCGGAGTGCCGTTCAACATAGCTTCCTATGCTCTGCTTCTGCAAATGGTAGCACAAGTGACTGGACTTGAAGCAGGGGAGTTTGTCCATACAACGGGTGACACGCACCTCTATCTCAACCATCTGGAACAGGCTAAGCTACAGCTCACGCGCACGCCGCGTCCTCTGCCGAAAATGAAGGTAAACCCAGACGTGAAGGACATATTCAGTTTCCGCTACGAAGACTTCGAACTTGATGGCTACGACCCGTGGCCTCATATCAAGGCTGCTGTGTCTGTATAGTTGGACACGGCCCATTACTAAACCAAATAAGCAACAACAATGAGCATAAATATAATAGCGGCGGTGGCTCGAAACAGAGCGATAGGCAACGGTAACAAACTACTGTACTGGTTGCCGAACGACCTTAAAAGGTTCAAGTCGCTCACCACAGGTCACACGATAATCATGGGACACAACACGTTTCGGTCTCTGCCAAAGGGTGCTTTACCCAACAGGCGCAACATTGTGCTAAGCCGTTCCGTTGAGTCGTTGCCCGGATGCGAGTGCTTCAACTCTCTCGAAAAGGCTCTCGCAGCCTGCAAGGATGACGATGACATATATGTAATAGGTGGGGAACGGGTCTATAGCCAGGCTATCGCCTTTGCCGACAGGCTTCTTCTGACCGAAATAGATGATATTCCGCAGCAGGCCGATGCCTTCTTCCCTGACTATAGCGGTTGGAAAGAAGTTGCAAGAGAAGAACACTCCAACGACGAGAAGCATGCCTATGCCTATGCTTTCGTTGATTATGAACGGTGAGAAGCCAGTTGGAGTGTTTCTGAACCTTTGACTTCTCAACAAAAACACGTACACAAACAAAGCGACCGGCAAAGTTCACGATGAAACCTTGCCGGTCGCTCTTGTTTGTATGTCCTGTTTTACTTGTCTTGTCGTAGCTACGCAGTCCGTCTCGGTCTCTTGGAGCGTTACTCCGCTTCTGTTTCGTTGTCGGTATTTATTGTTTCGCTAAACGGAACGTCCATTATGGGTAGCTGTCTGTCTATGGCAGAGTTGAACGATATGATTGTTTCGCTCCGCGACAGTCCCAATGGTTGCAGCTTGTCGTGTATGATGTTGAGCAGATGGTGGTTGTTTATGGCGTAGATTTTGATGAAGAGGTCGAAATCTCCAGTCGTATAGTGACACTCCACCACTTCGGGTATCTTTTTCAAGTCGGAGACCACCTTGTCGAAGTCGCTCGGATTGCGCAGGTTGAGACCTATGTATGCGCAGGTTTCATAGCCTATTTTTTCCGGGTCGATGATGAATTGCGATCCCTTTATGACTCCAAGTTTCGTGAGTTTCTGTATCCTCTGGTGGATTGCTGCGCCGCTTACGTTGCAGGCACGTGCCACTTCAAGGAACGGAACACGTGCATCTTCTGCTATCAGACGCAATATCCATTTGTCCAGTTTGTCCAGTTTCTGTGTTGCCATTACTTTTTTCTTTTTGTTGCAAAGATAAAGAAAAAATCGGATAAAGCAATGATTTGTTACGAAATAATACTGTAAAACTATGATAATGACATTGTTGGCGTATTTGTTACCGCCCGGCTATTTGCTCTGTTCCGCCGAATAGTTCACTTTGAGTGCTCCTGCTTTGCGCAACGACTGCTTTACTTCCGTCACCACGCTCATACGAGTGTGCTTGTCTGCCTTTATGCTTACGGTCATCCGCTTCAGGTCTTCGGGCGACATCCGTGACCGTTCTGCCGATATATAGGCCGCAATATCGTCTGTGCCAGCCAGTTTGTCGTTCAGTTGTATGACCGTTTGCGCCCCGGAAGTCGTCTTGCCATTGGCAGACAGCACCGGTTTGCCAATGTATATGTATGACACAGCCGACTTCTTTGTCAGCCGCTCCAGTTCGGTTCCTTGCGGCACTTGATACTTCACTTTGACCTGTACTTCGCGCATGTGGGTCACTATCATGAAGAAGAAGAGTACCGTGAAAATCAAATCGGGCAGTGAAGCTGTGTTCAGTCCCGGCACTTCGTGGTCACGTCTTCTGAACATACGGCTACTCATGGGCTACCTCCCCGCCGTTGTCCGGCTCAGCTTCTGATATGCGTTGCGGATAGTAAGCACTCACAGCCTCCCGTTCTTCTGGCGTACACTGGCTCAGCGGATGGCCGAAGCGTGACTGCGCCAGTCTTTCGCGCAACCTGTTGTATGCTCTGACTATTGCGTTTTGGGCTTTGAAATAAGTGTCGTAGCTTGCGTTGTCGGCCACCTTTACCGATATTATGTGCTTGTCGGTTACGGAGCAGCGTCCCAACAACGGTATGTTGCGCACGTGTTTCTCCGGCTTGTCGGTCGTGTTGCCTTTGTTTTCCACAAATGATTCCACAGCGGCAGACAGTTCGCCGAAGCCTACAACTTTGCCGTCGCAGCGCAGCACGTCACCGTCGTCAATGCTTATGCGCAACACGTTGCGTTGGTTTATGCTCACCTCCCTCACTTCTTCCTGTTGCGGCGGAGGCGGCAAGCGGCGTGCAAGTCCCTTGTCGGTGTCCATCGAAGTGGTGACGAGGAAAAACGTGAGCAGCATGAACGAGATGTCGGCTGTTGACGTGGTGTTGAGTTGCGGAAAGCCTTGCCGCTTGCGTCTGCTGAACATGGTCAGTCTTCCCCTTTCCTTTTCGTCTTTCTGTTCTGTCCGGACAGGCCGTAGCCCATTGCCGCCACGGCCACAGCGAGCAGCACAGCCGATGTGTAGATGAACATGTCCGTGGCTTTAAGCCAGAATGTATCGGCATAAGTCACTCCATTAATGGTCTGCGGCGAGGATGAACCGAGTGCAAAGGTCACCACGAGTGTTGCCGCCAGCAGTATGGCCGAGCCGCGCGCAATCTTTGCCGCAGGAATTCCGTTGACCACTCTGTCTGTCTTGTTCTTCAGACGCAGTCCCCTGACCACAGCCACTATGGCTACAGCCACGGCTAAGGCCGTGAGCAGGTAGACGAAGACGAGCAGCGCGTCGGTCAGTATGGGGGCGTTGAAGTTTGAGTCGTCGGCAAACGGAGTGTCGAAGCCTATGAGAAAGAAGGCGGCAAAGAGTATTGCCGTGGCCGCAACCAAGGCTATAAGCACACGTCCGGCAATCTTGTCTGCCGGTATGTCGTGCCAGTTTCTTGCCTTCAACTTACCCATTGTGCGTCAGTTTGTATCGCATTATCGTGTCGAGAAGGGTTATGGCCGACTCTTCCATCTGCGATGTGATATGGTCAATCTTCGACACTATGTAGTTGTAGAACAACTGCAGCACGAGAGCCACGATAATTCCGAAGATGGTGGTGATGAGGGCCACCTTCATGCCGGCTGCCACAATCGTGGGACTGATGTCGCCGGCGGTGCGTATCTGTTCAAATGCCATCACCATACCGATTACCGTTCCGAGAAATCCCAGCGACGGAGCCATGGTTATGAACAGCGTTATCCATGAGCAGCCGCGCTCCAGATTGGCCGACTGTACCGAGCCGTAGGCCACTATGGAACGTTCTATGTTGTCCATGCCCTCGCTGATTCTCGTCAGTCCCTGATAGCATATCGATGCCACGGGGCCTCGGGTTTCCCTGCACAGTTCCTTTGCTCCGTCGATGTCTCCGGCCTCTACACGTGCGGAAATGTCGCCCATGAACTTCTTGGCGTTTATTTCCGACAGAGTCAGATATATTATCCTCTCTATGCAAAAAGCCAGTCCTATGACGAGGGCCAGTGCCACGAGCGACATAAAACCGGCGTTGCCTTCTATGAATTTCGTCTTCAGTTCCTTGTGGAAGCTTCCGCTTTCCTCCGCTATGGGGGCAATGTCTGCACCGTCAGCAGCCGTTTCTTCGGCCAGTGCTGCGGCATCCACGCTGTCCGTAGCCTCTGCTGTGGCCGCAGAACTGTCCTTTGCCACAACCTGTGTCGTGTCTTTTGCACCGGAAGTTTGCGCACTTGTCGCCACAGGAGCGGCAAACATTGCGGAAAGAGCCAGTATTGCAATCAGTCTGTTCATATCTATATATATAAAATGTGTGTGTCTGTCGCGCCCGCAGCATCCGCCCTGACGAGGCCGGCAGCGGCGAGCCGACACGCTTGCAAAGGTATCTATATTCGGCAAAACGGTTTGTTTGTCAAAACAACATTTATGAAACATTAACCCCATGTGCAGCATAGCGGAACATGGGGCTAATGAGATGCGGACTCTTAGACGTCAGAGTGCCACGCACAATATGGCATATTGTCCTCCTCAATATGGCATATTGTGAAATTGACATATTTGGCGGTCTGAAAACAAGGCAACTTATGTCATCCTAAGGGTCACGGAAACCCTACGGGCATTGATGTCTCCGGCCCTTGTCGTTTTGAGTTTTAGCGGACAGCGATAATGAGGAATGGCATGAGTCGCAAGAGCAAACTTTAGTGGGCGCGACATTCTCCAAATCCCTAATTCCCGACCTTGTTTTTGTTCGGGATGGCTTCGGGATTCGTTCGGTACGCCGCTTTCATCTTCCTGCCCACGAAATTCCATGTCGGCATCTTCTTCATCGTGCTTCTCACGGGCTGTACGTTCCAAAGAAGGAAAACAATCAGTACGGCGATGCCGATGACGCAGGTGACGCCATAGAGTTGGCGTATGGAAATCATGAGCAGATTGCCCATGTCGTAGGGCAGACCCCGGGACATATTGTCGGCCACCTGGTGGCGCAGTCCGAAACTGTACAGTCCGGAACAGAGGGTAGATACGGGACCGTTGCGCACCATTCCTGCCATGGTAAGTCCCATGAAGAAGTGCTGGAACGGCATCAGTTCCTCCAGATAGATGGTCAGCATGCAGAAGAAGATGGCGTTGCCGAAAGCCCGCAGCAATGTCGGCAGGTAGAGGGCTTCTATGGGCAGACCCGGGTCGATGAGAAAATACATCATCACGGGATAGCAAACCATTGCTGCCACACCGAGCGTGAGCAAATGCGTGTACTTGGCGCAGAGCACCTTGCACCAAAACAGGCAGAACAGGCATCCGGCGATGGCCCCTATCCATTCCACAAGGTTCAGCACGTTGGTTGTGACTGTGCCGAAGTGCAGTATGCTGCCCGTGAAGGCCGTTTGCAACACTTTGGGCGTGCTGCCCATAAACTCCACGAAGGCGAAGAGAATGAGCAAGGGCACAAGCCTCTTGTATTTCCATGCTTCCGGCGAGATGTAGGGGTGGCGTATGTGGCGCATGCGCTGAATGCAGAAGTAGAACGTTGCGGCAAACAGCACGATGTCGGTGCGCATGACGCTACTGTCCAGCCAGTTGTAGTATTCGCCGTAGTTGAAGAAAAAGATAAACTCCAGCATAAGTGCCGACCACAGTATGCACCCCAGCCAGTCGTTGCTGATGAACGGCAGCGGCTTCATGAACCGGAAGTCGTGAGTGGTGACGTACAGCCCGAGGGCAATGGTGAGCAAGGCAGTGGCCATCACCCAGTTTACCGTGCGCCAATCCTGGCAGATGTACACGAGATGTTCGGTGAGCCATGGGGCGAGAAACATGTTGCCCAACACCATACAGTAGAGTAGGGGAAAGAAGATTGTGAAGTCGCGCTTAGGCGTCATCCACAACTGTATGGTACTCATGCACTCGAAACATCCGCAGAGTTTGAAGAAACCTGAGACGTAGGCGAGCAGACACATCAGCGGCATCGACTCGGTGTAGATGATGAGTATGTTGCACGCGGCCACCACCAAGGCTGCATTGATGAGCAGTTGGCGGTTGGTGAAGTGAAACTTCATCTTGAAGAGAAAGGGAAACGGCATGGCCACGCCCACTACATTGAACATGACAATCATCAGCACGTCTTCCCTCATCAGACTGTATTCGCCCATCACGTGGCTCATGGCTCCGCCGTAGATGCCGCCCGACAACAGGAAGGTGAAGGCAATCAGAAGATAAATCCACGGCTGTAGCCGGCGCGGAACGTAACTGTTGAACGACGGGACGCTGAACGGCCCTTGCAGCATTGGAGGTCCTGGCATGTTTTCTTTCTCCTTGTGTATGTTTGTCTTGTAGCGGTCAGTCGTTGGTCTTTACCTTGGTTTCCACGTTGAGTCCTGCGCGCAGCAGGGCTACGGCACCCTTGTCGTTGCCGGTGGAGAGGGCAATGCGCACGGGAACGCGCTGCTCCACCTTGACAAAGTTTCCGGTGGCATTGTCCACAGGTATCATGGAGTAGGCTGATCCGGCAGCGGCAGAGATGGCCTGCACCTTGCCCTTAAAGGTCACTCCGGGAATGGCATCGGCGGTGAACTCCACGTCCTTGCCCACAGTAATCTTGTCCATCTGTGTCTCACGGTAGTTGGCCACCACCCACACTTCGTCGTCAGACACGATGCGCGCAAGCATCTGTCCGGGCTGCACGAGTTGTCCAACGTGTATGTCCTTGCGGCTCATTACTCCGTCGCAGGTGGCTACGATGACTGTATACGATAGGTTGAGGTTGGCCAAGTGCAACTGAGCCTCGGCAACACTTTCGCTGGCGCGCGACCCGCCCAACTGGTGAGTTTGCACACCTTGTACGGAGGCTGCGCTCTGTCGGCGGCTGTTGGCTTGCTCATAGCGCGCCTTTGCTCCGAGATAGCGTGCATAGGCATTGTCGTATTGCTGACGGGTGACGGCATCCTTCTTCAACAGAGAGGCAAAACGGTCAAAGTCCTGCTTGGCGTTGTTCATCTCTACACGGGCTTCCTCTATGCCGGCAGCGGCGGTCTGCACGTCGCTCGTTGTGGTGGTCATGCTGGCACTCACGGCACTCGACCCGGCGCGCGACCCCTTAAGTCCGGCCTCTGCCTGGGCAACATGCAGACGGTATTCGGCATCCTCGATTATGACGAGCGTGTCGCCTTTCTTCACGTGCTGGTAGTCTTCAAAACGTATTTCCTTTATGAAACCCTGCACCCTTGTGTTGATTGGGGTGATGAGGCGGTTCACCTGTGCGTCGTCGGTGTATTCCACGCCGAAGCCGTGGGTGAGATGGCTCAACGCCCAGACGATGGCTCCGAGTAGTATGAGGATTATGACTACGTTGTATATTCTCTTTATTGTTTTCTTGTTCATTGTCGAAGTGTTTGTTGGTGGTGTATATAATAGTACGTGATTTGTGGCTTCCTTATCAGATGTCGCCGGCGGCATACTTCACACGGTAGTAGGCATAGACGATGTTTATGCGGGCATCCTCCTCCTGAAGTTCGGCGTTGAGCCGGAGGTTGGAAGCGTCTACCATGTCGGTTACGAGTGCCATCTGGTTGAGGTAGCGGTTGTTGATTACCTCATAGTTCTGTCGGGCCAATTCCACGCTTTTCTTTTGTGTGGCCAGTTCTACGTAGGTTTGCTGATACTGGGTGTAGGCCGCCTGTATGTTGTTGTTGAGCTGTTCGCTTTGCAGGGCGTAGGCTTCCTTTGCCTGTCGGGTTTTGGCAGAGGCTTGTCGTATGTTCTTGTTGCTTTTGTAGAGGGCCCCCAGACTGTACTTCACGCCCACGCCAATGTACCACACGTTCAGATTCTTGTCTATCGGAGGCAACTCGAAGGTGATGGGGCCGTTGAAGTCATTGGCAGCCACTACAGCCACTTTGGGCAACAGTTCGCTTTTGGCTAGCTTCTCCTTTTCCTGCGCCATGCTGACATTGATGGAACTTTGCTCCAGCAGCGGCGAATGGGTCAGGGCAGCCTTCTGCCAATACTGCTCGCCCTCCTTGGCATACTGCCTTTCGGCAACGGTAGTGTCGGGCGTTACAATCATGCCCTCGTCCAGTCCGAGCGTGTTGCACAGTTGGTGGTTGAGTATGCTGCGGTTGTTGCGGAGCGCAGTCAGTCCCAGCTGGAGCGACTCCATCTGCAGTTCATATCGGGTGATGTCGTTCTTCAGAGCCATGCCTTGCGTCTGGCGGGCCTTGATGTCGTCTATGAGTTGTCGGGTGAGGGCGATGTTCTGCTCGTATACTTTCATGCGGTTGTCGGTCTTGTATAGGTCAAGATACTGTCCGAGAGCTACAAAGCGCATTTGTTGTCTGGTCAGTATAACGCCGTTCTCGGCTTGCCGCTTTCCCATTTCTGCCAAGCGTACACCAGCATCAATGGCACCTCCGGCATAAACCACCTGTTGGGCCTGTAGGGAAAAACTGTTGCCAAAGTGGGGCGATTGCAGACCCTGTGCGTTGCTGAAGTCACGGTCGGTCATGAGGGCATTGCCAATATAGCTTACCGACAGCGAGGCGTCGATATCGGGCAGACGCTGGCTCTTGGCGGCTTCAATGCCGTGGATGGCACTCTCCACTCCGGCTCTCTGGGTGCGGATTTGCTTGCTGTTGTTTTCCACGCGTTCAAACAGTTGGTCGATGCTCATCGACTTGATCTGTCGGCTGGAGGGCGGTGTCGCCTCGCTTTGGGCAAACGCTAACGGTGTGCCTCCCAGTAGCAGAAGGCTCACGCAAAGGATTGTCTTTGTCATCTGTTTCTTTTGAAATACGTCTTGTCTATTTCCGGCTGCAAAGGTAGGCGGTTTTTCTGCGTCGTGAGTTTTACATATTACGTCACCTACGGACTTTATGGGAACAACAGTTCGGTATTTCTACATAATGTTCGTACATTTGCGGATGATTTGAGAAGAAATGGATTTTAGATATAATGCAGCCCGACAAAGAAAAAGTGCGCCGCACATCCGTATTGCGCAACTATGATTATGGTGACGAACTGAGCGGACACAGCGATGCCCGCCTTGGCTTTTCCTCTCTGGAAGACTGGCGCGACGAGATGTGTGCCTTGCATTACGGGGCAATTCTGATCTGTCGTGACGGCACAGCGTCGCTGAGAGTCAATTTCAATGAATGGAATCTCTACCAAGGGGCGGTCATAACATTGTTTCCCGGCGACATAGTTCTGTTGAAGTCATGGTCGCCGCAGTTTCGTGTAGAGATGATGACTTTCAGTCCGGCCTTGTTGCGTGAGGCCAGCCTACAGTTGGAACACACAGTATATTCAGCCCTGCGTGAAGACCGTTGCCGTCAGGATACGCCAGTGGTCACGGCCATCATTGATAATATGTTTGCCCTGCTCCGTCTGTATTTTTCGCAACCCGAGTGTATGTGTGTGGAACAGTTGGTGTTGTTGCAGCTGAAGGCTTTCTTCATTGGTTTCCACGAATACTTGCAGCGCAACCCGCAATACCGTCCCGACGAGGTGCAGTCGCGCCGTGTACGGGAACTGTTCAATCAGTTTATGAAACTGGTGGAGCGTGACTACAAGGTGTCGCGCGACGTGTGTCATTATGCCGACTTGATGAATGTGTCGTCGAAATACCTGACCAATATTGTGCGTCAGGTTACTCCCCATACCCCTAAGACCATCATCGACCAATATGCCGTGTTGCAGATTAAGGCGCAGTTGCAGTATGGCAGCAAGTCGGTTAAGGAGATAGCGTGGGAGTATCACTTCTCCGACGTGTCTTTCTTCTGCCGTTACTACAAGAAGCACACCGGCAAAACTCCGCAGCAGCAACGGCGCGACAGTATGGAAGTTAGCCGGAAAGGTTGACAACAACAAACACAAAGGCAACGATGGAGCCAACCACCGTTGCCTTTGTGTTAATGAAGTATTCTGAAAGAAATTCTTTAGAAGTTCCAGTATATTCGGCGGGCGTTTGCCCACATTTGCTGTACTTATTTGACTATCTTCACAGTCTTGCCGTTGCGCATCTTCACGATGTTCAGTCCGGGAGCGAGCGTGTTTATGCGCGTTCCACCAATCGTGTAGATAGACTCGCATCCGTCCTCGGTCTGTGCGTTGAGCTTTGCCGAAGAAATTCCAGCGTCAACGGCAGCAGCGTCAACTTTGCATTGGGCGGCATTGAGTATGCTTCCGTCGGCGGCAATCACCAAGGCCACCACGCGCAGGTTGTGCTTGTCCTGTATGATAGGTTCTTTCACATAGTTAAGCACCTTGTCGGTATTGAACGTGAAAGAAGTTTCGTATTCCTGGTCCTCTACAAGCGTTTCGGGCAGAGGCTGCTGCTCGTTGGTGAAGAAGGTGGAGTAGGACACCACATCGGGGAAGTAGACATTGGGCACAGACTCGGTCTCGTAGAACTTGGCGAACTCAGGTTCGGGGAAGTCACGCTCCACTCCGGGCATCTCGGCATAGTAGTTTGACTGCAACCACGATTTGCCCTCGCCGTGCAGACTGTCAGCAAGCAGCACATATTCAACCTTGCATCCCACAGTTCTTTCGGGATCTACCGAAGCTACGGTGGACTTGGCAGCGATGGTCTTCGCATCATCGTTGAATGCAGCCTCAACGCTTACGCTTATGGGGGAATATGTCTTTGTCACGGCCAACCACACCTCGTCAATACCGAAGCGGTTTGTCTCGTTGCCATAGTAAGCGTCGGTCTCATATATACGGTCCAAGAATGCTGCCGGATAACCAGAGATGGCCGACGGATATTGGCTGGCGTCATTGACTACGCACATCGGGTCGGCATTGTGGTAGGAGAGTCCGATGAAACGGTCGGGATAAAGTCGGGTCATAACCTCAAGTCCCACAAGGCCGCGCGGACAATATCCGCACCATGTGCCGGTGTACTCCTCAAGCACGGCGCAATGCTTTGTGTCGCGTCCGTAGAGTTTCAGCGTGGCCTCGCAAGTGGATCCGGCACATTTTTTCCCGTTGATGCCGGTCAGAGTAAACTTTATGGGGTACGTTCCCTTTTCGGCCAATGCCGGCATGGGTATGTCTATGAGACGCTGTGCACGGTAGAATGGAGGTATGGCTGTGGGTAGGTCATAGTGTACATTGCCTGTCTGTCCGTTAAGCTCATAGGTGTAGTCGATGGCTTTTATGCCTTCGGCACCATAGTTGCACAGAAGCACGCTCATGTCGGCCGACTTGTTTATCGTGCCATACACGATGTCGTCGTTGCTCGTGATGTCACCGCCAACGGCATCGGCGTTGCCAAGAAGCAGACGCATTGCCGTGGAACCGTTGGCGCGGTAGAACTTCCACTTCATGTAGGTTGACGAGGTGTAAATGTAGTATCCGCCCTGATAAGACTCGGTGGTGAGGCTCACGGGTGTCTTTGCCGTCGGACAGTCTTTCACATCGTCAACCGTAAAGGTGTAGCCCACGTATATTGAGTCGCCCGTCAAGGCGTAGGCTTCGGGCAACGTGTAGGTTATGGTGTCGGAGCTGAAGACCATGTCGGCACTCATCACGTCGGGTGTGAACACCTTCTTGCCGCTCTCGTTCTTCGTGATTTCGAGCGTCTTGCTCATCCATATCTTCAGGTTCGACAGGTTCTCGCGGCTCTTGAACGGCACGGTTATCGCCTTGAGAGTCTTTCCGTTGAGGTCGCTTCCGCTCACCAGCATGGCCACGTTGTAAGTCTCCTTCTTCGATGTTCCTATCTCAACGTTGTTGCCGTTGCCTGTGTCGTAGCTGAACACCACGTCGTCGGCAATAGCCGTTGATGGAGCCAGCAGCAGGGCGGTGGCAAGGGCGGTGTATGTAAGTCCTGAATGTTTCATGTTTATTCTGTCTTTTATGTTTATGTGTTGTTCTTCCACCTTATCACATAGGGTGGCTCTAAAAAGAAAGGAATGGGACACACAGTCCACACGTGCATGCCCCATTCCTTAGAGGTTTGTAATATCCGGCTTACTTCACCATCACCTTCTTGGTGATGACTGTGCCGTCGGCCAGTGTTGTGGTCTTGATGTAGAGTCCGTGTGAAATCTTGCTCACGGAGCGTCCGCTCAGGTCGCAGTACTTCACGCTCTTCACGTCAGTTCCGTTGGTTGCTATTCCCTTCACGGAGGTGTCGTCACCTTCGTCCTCCTCAACATTCTTCCATGTTATTTCGGAGTAGAGCTTTGTTGTGCCGTCGTTGTAAATCTCCTGAATACCGATTTTGTCGAAGCCGGCCACATAGAAGTAGAATATGTGGTTGTCGCCGTAATACTGGATGTCGTAGTCGTCGGTGTAGAGGTAGGGCACTTCGGTGAGCGGCTCTTCGATGGTGGGATAGGTCTCGGTGTCGAACGTGAACTCCTCGTCGTCGAGGTAAGCCTTGAAGTAGAGGTGGTTGGTCGGCAAGTAGAGGCTGTCGGTGCTCAGACGGTTGAGGTAGAACTGTATTCCGCCGTAGCCATAGTCAACATCGTAGGCCATGAAGTCGTAGATTGTGGGGGCTATCGGAGTGCCGGGCTTCTCTTCCCAAGGAGCCATTGACGGCTCGTAGTACTGTGCCTGCGGGTTAATGTCGATGAGTCCCTTGCTCACGGCTATTCCTTCCTTGTCGCTCTTGAGGGTCTTTGCCACAGGGTCGTAGTCAAACACAACCTGCTTCACAGCATATATGCTGTCGTATGTGTAGTCATACTCTTCGTCATAGATAGAGTCGTGGCCGCAAGCCATGAAGAACACGTGAGCTTCGGTCACGGTGTCGACACCAAGATACTGGTTGCCCTCGAAGGTAGCCTTGTTGCCTTCTATCTTTCCCTTGGCCCATGCGTTGGGCTGGTTGTCGGTGAGTGCTCCGAGATAGATGTCGTCGCCCTCTATGGCAACCTTCATTGTCTGGTAGTCCTTGCCGTCTTCGGTAGATGAGGCGTAGGTCATAAGGTAGCCTTGAGCGGCAGCAGGGTCTGAAGGTGAAACGGTAGGCATCTCAAACTTCTTGGCCTTCACGAGGTAGTCGCCGTATCCTGCCCAGTAGCCTTCGTCCGATCCGAGTCCAATCATGCAGTCGATGTCGTTGCTTTCGGCAAACTCGAGCGAGTCGCCACGGAGCACGAACTTCACGGTCTGTATGCTGTCGTCGACAAGATAATACTGTTCTTCTTCGCTGTACTTGAATCTCCACAGACTGTAGAATGCCGACTCGCCGTCGTAGCTCTCCTCATAAACGGCCTGTGGCAGGTTGAACACGATGGTGTCGCCTTCGGCCTTCTCGGCCTTTAGCCATGCATCGCTGTAGTATGTGCCAATGAGGTTCTTTACATACACGTTGCCGTCAGCACCGTCAACCCAGTCGATCGCGCCGCCGTCGGTGTACACCTTATATATGTAATATCCCAAGAATGCCGTCCATCCCTCTGAATACTGGTACCAACTTTTGTGGAGCGTTCCCTCGGGCTGGTTCTTTATTATCGTCGGAGTCTCACCCTCGGCACGGCGCAAGCCGGCGGGCAGAGTGGGGCGGCTTGACGAAAACGCCACTTTGGGGAATGTCAGTCTCATGCTCTTGTCCACATTGTTGGGCAGTGTAGCCACGCCCTTCTCGGCAGCTTCGGCGTTTGCCTGTTGTACCGTTGTGTAAAGAAGCGGTTTCTTGGATGTTTGAGCTGTAGTCGTTGTTGACAATGCCAGCAATGCTGCAACTAATGTAAAGTAATACTTTCTCATAAGCTATAACATTTAAAGTTTACGTTTGTTGCTACCCTAATGGCCGAATGTTTCGGCTTTATTCTCGTTTACGGTTGCAAAAGTAAACATTAAAATTACAAAAAGCAAGAAAAACAACACAAGTTTTGATATTATGGTATAATTAATCGGTAATAAATATCGTTTTGTCGTGTTTGTATGGCTGACGAAGCGTTCTCTAATTCTCCAATTCTTGACCTTGACTTTGTTCGGGATGCAACGCATACTGCCTTGGTGCAAGCGTTCTCTAATTCTCCAATTCTTGATCTTGACTTTGTTCGGGATGCCTTCGGGATTCGTTCGGGATGAGGACGCACTCGTTTTACCAAGTTTTCCTTGCGCTTGTATACATCAAATAAGCACGAATTGTGCAACGCCTTTGTCGTACAATTCGTGCTTATGTCCCTTGGCCGTAGGATAGTGTCCGTTCGGGCAAGAAGGGCTTTGGGGTAGCCGTTGTTAGAAGTCCCACTTGACTCCGAGACACGGGCGGCACTTGAAGCCTGCGGTTGACCCGAAGTTGTTGCTTAGTTCTATCTCTGTGCCCACATTGAAGTTAGGCACTCCGAAGTGCTGTCCCACATTGTACCACAGCTGAGGCTCGGTGGTGAATATGGTGCTCTTTGTCTCGCTGTTGTCACCGTCGTAGCAAGTGTGGTTCTCCCACCAGAAATCGGCGAAGCCGCTAAAGGCAAGTCCCTTCAGCCCGAACAAGTCGTTCATGGCCCACACCGCAGTCAGCTGCATAGGCACATTGCTTGTGGTCTTGCGTATGGTTTTGTACAGAGCTTTCAGGTTGAGAGTATTCTTGTAGTCCTTGCTGTGCAGGAAATAGTCGAGACCGAAGAGCCATGCTGTGTTGATGGGATAGTTTCGCGTAATACCTCCGTTGTACTCCACCTGCACGCTCAAGTCCTTCAGTTTTGTGTTCTGCCAGAAGTTGAGGCAACGTGCAATCTCGGTGTAAGTGCCGCCCTGCGACAGGTTGGGGCCATCCACATACTGGTTGTAGTTGAAGTCGTGGTCTACAAAGAAATAGGTGTTACCCCATTTGTCTGCCTTGAACATCTCCAAAGTGAGCGTTACAAACTTGCGGTCATCGCCGAAGTCGTAGAAGATTTGGGCGTTCACTTGAGCCTTTGCCTTTGGTACAGACACGAAAAGCAAGGCAAGCAGAAGTGCCAAGCCAGAGAGTTTGGTTGTTTTCATTTGTTGTGTGTTTTTGTCTTTGGTTCTATTTCGAGGCGCAAAGGTAATACTTTTTCCATAGAATAAAGTATACGCACTCAATTTCTGTTTGCCGCCTGATAACAGCCGTGGCACCGTCTGTAGCTATTGGCTTGCAGACGGTGCCACGGAGTTAAGATTTTTCCGGATTGTCCGGCTTGTTTGCGGCAGAGGAGGGTTAGCCGCAATGGAAGTATTTGCGCACAAGTTCCGCAATGGCCGCATCGTTGCCCTGTATGGATGATCGCAGGGTTCGGTCGTCGAAACCGCGCAGTTGGGCGATTATGCCGTCAATCATAGTGGGGCTGAACACTCCGTGCTGCTCGTATACTGCACGTTGGCGTTCCAGACAGTCGGCCGATGCGGCGCAGCTGTCGGGCAGGGTGGCCAACTTTGCCAGTTTGTCGGCGTTGATTTTGTCGTGTATGTTCACGTCCACGTAAGTACGCTTGGCCACATCCAGAGCATTTTCCATTTCGAAGCCGTGGCGGCAAGCCACACAAAGTCCGGCCAACAGTTGATAGATATCGGCTGAACCGTCGGGCGAACGCATCTCCACAGTCTGCTTCTGCGTGGTGTCTATTCGTGTCGGCGGCTCTAGAGGATTGGCTTTGCGGCACATGTCCGCTCCCGAAGTCCATCCCAAAGGTACGCGGACGAGCACCGAGCGGTTGCGGTCGCCCCAACAGATGTTGGTGGGAGCTTCCTGGTGAGGCACAAGGCGGAAGTATGATGTCGGGTTCTTGTTTCCGAAGGCAGTTATGCTCGGCGCTAAGTCCATCATGCCGGCAATGGCTTTAAGTGCATACTGGCTCAGCTGCCCGTTGTCGAGCATCATGTTGCGTCCGTCTTTCATCAGTTGCATGTGTATGTGCAGTCCCGACCCAGCCTTGCCCGTGGTTATTTTCGGGGCGAACGACACCTCTTGCTCGGCGTGTTCGGCCATGACGCGTATTATCCACTTGGCCAGCAGAATCTGTTCGGCGGCATTCATGGCATCTGTGGGCAGAAACTCTATCTCGTTCTGCTCATACATCCATCCGTCAAGCGTGAAGTTGCCCACCTCCGAATGACCGTATTTCACCTTTCCGCCCATCATTGTGATGGCCTCCATGCTGCGTACACGCAAATTGTCTGTCTTTGTGAACGGTATTGATTCGTGGTAACCGTGCTGGTCTTCGGCAGGAAATCCTCCTCTGACTTCATCAGTCACATAGTATTCCAGTTCGGCCATGGCGTGGAAGTCCATACCTGTGGTGCGTTTGAAAGCCTCCATGGCCTTGATGAGCGTTTGTTCTGGCGCACTGGCCAGCGGGTTTCCGTCTTTGTCGAAGTAGGAACATAGCATGCAGAGCGTGGTTTCGTTGTCAGACCGCGACATGTAATGAGCGTATTCGTAAGGGGGTGTCCCGGCGGGATGTATGAACGCCGTGTTGAAGCGCGGCACAACGTAGAGGTCGCTGCTGTCGGCATCGATGAAATCAAACAGGCTTGATCCGTCAACCCTCTCGCCGCACGTCAGTATGGTGTCGAGATATTCAATGTCGTTTATCACGAAGTAGAGTGTCTTCAGCCGCCCGTCACCGCCCACATACATGAAATTGATGCGGCGTATCTGGTGTTTGCATATATAATTGAGGATGTCCTTCTTGGTGAACTCGCTCGCCGGCTTTTGCAAACTGCGGACAATGGGGTTGGGGGCCATTGCAAATCTGTTGTCTTCTATAATCCAATAGTTTTCCATAATCTTGTTGTATTTAGGTTAGTGTAATAGTTGAATAGTTCGCTATGTTGCAAATATACGCCTTTTATTCCGTTTCGGCAAGTCAAGAACACCTTTGTTGTGGTTGTTTTTTCCTACCTTTGCAGCTCGGTACACATGGTAATGAACATACGCAACAAACAGATACTCAACATTGCGCTGCCCTCGATAGCGTCCAACATCACAGTTCCGCTGCTCGGCATGGTCGACGTGGCCATAACCGGCCATCTGGGCAGCGCGGTCTATATGGGCGCAATAGCCGTTGGCGCAATGATATTCAACCTCGTTTACTGGATATTCGGCTTCCTGCGCATGGGTACGAGCGGCACCGTGTCGCAGGCTTTCGGCCGTCGCGACCTTGCCGAAGCCTCCCGTCTGCTCGTGCGGTCGATTGTTGTGGCATTGTTGTTGGCTCTTGTCCTGATGGTGTTGCAGCGGCCTTTGCTGAGTGTGATGCTCCTCTTGATACATCCCACGCCCGATGTGGCTCCGTCGGTGGCCACATACTTCGGCATTTGCATCTGGGGAGCACCGGCCATGCTGTCGCTCTACGGACTGTCGGGCTGGTTCATAGGCATGCAGAACACCCGGATTCCCATGGTTGCGGCAATAGTTCAGAATGTGGCAAACATCGTGGCGAGTCTCGTGTTGGTGTGCCTGTTCGGCATGAAGATGGAGGGAGTGGCCTTGGGAACGGTGGCTGCGCAGTATGCCGGACTGTTCGTTGCTCTGTTTTGTCTTGTACGCCGCTACGGTCGGTTGCGCCACTATTTCAGTTCAGATGGACTGTTTGCGTGGAGTGCCATAAGCAGTTTCTTCGGTGTGAACCGCGACATATTCCTGCGCACGTTGTTTCTCGTGGCCGTCAATCTCTACTTCACGTCTGCCGGAGCGCGCCAGGGAGCCACAGTACTTGCCGTCAACGCCATGCTCATGCAGTTGTTTCTGCTCTTCTCTTACGTGATGGACGGCTTTGCCTATGCCGGTGAAGCCGTAGGCGGACGCTATTTCGGAGCGCGCAATCGCAGAGCCTTTGCTGACACGGTGCGCCGCCTGTTTCTTTGGGGACTGCTTGTCACCGTGCTTTTTACCGCCGCCTACGCCATTGGCGGCAACGCTTTTCTCTCGCTGCTCACCGACGATGCACACGTCATAGCTGTCTCTGGTGAATATTTTCCTTGGGCATTGGCCATACCAGTGGCCGGCTGCGCTGCGTTTGTTTGGGACGGACTGTTCATCGGAATGACTGCCACACGCCTTATGTTGTTGTCGTCTGCGTTGAGTGCAGCCGCCTTTTTTGCCGTGGCCATCGGCCTGTTCCCCCTCATGGGCAATCATGCCTTGTGGTTGGCTCTGCTCGTTTTTCTCGCAATGCGCGGCCTTGTGCAGACGGTAGCAGGGCTGGCGATGATGTACAAGGATACGTAGCGTGTCGGTAGATTGCTCTCGCTTGCACGACTATTAACGGAAACACAAAAAAAGCATTACCTTTGCATAAGATTGTCTGCACTCGGGAAATTGAAAACAAGTTTTCTTTCCTCTCGTTTGCGCAATCTTTGCAAAAGATAGACGCTACACATTATTACATAATATGATAGATACATCAGCCTTTCAGGGCAAGAAAGCGGTTTACTTCACCCTTGGCTGCAAGCTGAACTACTCCGAGACATCGACTTTCGGGCAGATGCTGCGCGAAATGGGGGTGACAACGGCGCGCGAAGGCGAGCCTGCCGACCTCTGTATCATAAACACTTGCTCGGTGACGGAGGTGGCTGACCATAAGTGCCGCCAGGCCATACATAGGTTAGTGCGCAACAATCCGGGTGCGTTCGTGATGGTTACGGGATGCTATGCGCAGCTTGAGCCGGAGAAGATAAGCCGTATGGACGGTGTGGACCTCGTGCTTGGTGCCAACGAAAAGGCAGATATGGTGCAGTTCCTCTCCGACAAATGGAGCGGAGCGGCTGCCGGCGACGAGCATTTGCACCAGCACTTCGCCGTGAAGACAAAGGACATCCGCACTTTCTCGCCGAGCTGTTCGCGCGGCAACCGCACACGCTACTTCCTGAAGGTGCAGGACGGATGCGACTGTTTCTGCACCTACTGTACTATACCGTTTGCCCGTGGCTTTAGCCGTAACCCTTCCATTGAGTCGCTTGTGGCTTTGGCTGAGCAGACCGCAAGGGAAGGAGGCAAGGAGATAGTGCTCACGGGAGTGAACATAGGCGACTTCGGCAAGACCACAGGCGAGAAGTTCATCGACCTTGTGCGGGCTTTGGATGCTGTGGAGGGCATAAGCCGTTTCCGTATCAGCAGTATAGAACCCGATTTGCTTACAGATGAACTCGTGGACTACTGTGCAGGGAGCCGTGCCTTTATGCCCCACTTCCACATACCGCTGCAAAGCGGTAGCGACACCGTGCTGAAGCTGATGCACAGACGCTACGATTCCAGTCTGTTTGCCCACAAGATACGTTTGATAAAGGAACGTATGCCGGAAGCGTTCATCGGGGTTGATGTGATGGTGGGATGCCGCGGCGAGACTCCGGAGTGCTTCGAGGAAACCTACTCGTTCCTTGATGGTCTGGACGTTACCCAACTCCACGTGTTTCCCTATTCGGAACGCCCCGGAACTGCCGCTCTCAAGATACCTTACAAGGTGGACGACAGGGAGAAAAAGCAGCGCAGCAACCGACTGCTGGCTTTGTCTGAAAAGAAAACCCATGACTTCTATGCCGCGCACATAGGCCAGGAGGCCGAGGTATTGTTTGAAAAGGCACCGCGTGGAAAGGCCATGCACGGTTTTACACGCAACTACATACGGGTGGAATTGCCCCCGGCCTTGGCTCGCGAAGAGTATGACAACCAACTGCTCAAGGTGCGCCTTGGAGGCTTCAACCACAACAACACGGCATTAAAGGCGGAGATATATGGATAAGACAGCGATAGTGATACTCAACTGGAACGGGGCTTCAATGATGCGCCGTTACCTTCCAAGCGTGCTAAGGTATTCGCGTGATGAGGCTGTGGTGTATGTTGCCGACAACGCTTCGACTGACAACTCGGTGGAAATGCTTCGCACGGAGTTTCCGGAGTGCCGCATTATCCGGCTTGAAAAGAACTGGGGCTTTGCCGAAGGATACAACAAAGCTCTGGCGCAGGTGGATGCGGAATACTACATCCTGCTCAATTCCGACGTGGAAGTGACCCACCATTGGCTCACACCTCTCGTGGAGTTTATGGACAGCCACCCCGATGTGGCGGTGTGTCAACCCAAGTTACTGTCGGTAGCCGACCATGACAGTTTCGAATATGCTGGTGCAAGTGGCGGCTTTATCGACCGTTACGGCTACCCGTTCTGCCGTGGACGCATATTCAACACGGTGGAAAAGGACAACGGACAGTATGACTACCGTCAGGAAATCTGTTGGGCTACGGGTGCGGCTTTGATGGTTCGTGCCTCAGACTACAAGGCTGTGGGCGGACTCGACGGCCGCTTCTTTGCCCACAACGAGGAGATTGACATGTGCTGGCGTCTGCGAATTAGTGGGCGACAGGTGTGGTGCGTGCCTGAAAGCCGCGTGTATCATGTCGGCGGAGGCACGCTTCCCAAGGGCAATCCCATGAAGACGTTTCTCAATTTCCGCAACAATCTGACCATGCTCTACAAGTGCCTGCCCGACAAAGAGCTTGCCGGTGTCATGCGGATGCGCCGCTTGCTTGACTATGTAGCCGCATTTGAGATGCTCATACTGGGGCGTAACCTCGGCGATTTTAAGGCTGTGCTGCGCGCACGCCGGGCTTTTGCTAAATGGAAACACGACTTTGATGGGGACAGGGCGGCCATACAAGCCAGCCGTCGTGGCGGTTCGGAGCAGGAATGTAGCCAGTATTCAATCCTTTGGCAGTATTATGTAAAAGGAAAACACATGTTTTCAGAACTGCCATAGAGCGTTTTCGGAACAGATGTAGAGCACTTTCAGAGTAGAAATGGAGCACTTTCGGAACTACCGAAAAGAGTTCCTGAAACTTCCATGATGCGCATTTGCACTACTTCGGATTGGGGTTGTCGTGCACAGGCAACCCCAATCCGAAGCAAGAAGTGTCAGTCGCAGGTAACGGTAACGTCGCTCTCCAACTGTTTTTTCCACTCTTTCAGATAGTTGAACCATTCTTTGGCGGAGTGGTAGCCGAAGGTTTCGTTGTCGGAAGCGAACGTGATATTGTAGTGCAGACCGTCATCGGCGTTGCCCACAACAAAGGGATAGTTGTCCTTGTCGGCCGGCAACTCCTTTATAATATAGTGTTCGGGTATGCGGATGCCCATTCCCACGGTCTCAGGCTTGTGGCCTACGGAGTCTTTCAGAGCCACCGGCCAGTCGGTACCCCAGCATCCGCGCAGTCCATGGCTGTCGCTCATCCCTTCAGACCCTTTCACGTTGATAACACCCGTAGAGAACTGATAGCCTGTGGCCGGTTTGTTGAACCGTATGTCAACGAAACAGTCGCGCCTTCCGGAATATACGGAGTAGCGTGTGGTCATATATACGGGTTCCTTACCGGCGTTGCCTGTGTTCCAATTCTTGTCTTCCACCTCGACAATGGCTCTGACCGGGCCGCTCGCCACCACACGCATCCCACGGAAGTCGGCATCGTCGAACATGACAGGAGCTGTTCCGTTCCATCCGCGTAGTGCTCCGAGGCCGAACGAGTTGCCAACCCACAATACGTCATCGCCGTAGCCGTCGGCGAGTTGCTTGGAGTCTGGATAGAACTGGGTGTCCTTTATCTCGAGTCCCATGCGGCGTTTGCCGTACATGTCGACCGTCTGGCGGTGGTCAAAGTACAGGCGGAAAGCAATATATTCGTTCTCAAACGCCGGGCCGTGGTGGTGTAGCGAACTGTAGGTGTTGCCTCCACGACAAGCCGAGATACTGTTTATAAACAGGTTCTGCTTGTTTTTTATCTTCACATTCTTGTTTGGCAGCAGCATTTCTGCGTAGGTTTTGGCCTCATACTGGCGTGGTTTGCCCGTCTCGTCGAGCCTCACGCTGAACGAAAGGCTCTCTTTCTTGCCCAGATCGGTCACAAAACAGAGTTCATCGTTGTGCCCGTCGGTGTCCAAATCGTCAAGCTGCGAGGGTATTTCCTTACCGTTTAGCGTGACCAAAGCCGACTTCACTTCTATGTCGTATTTGGCCAAATCGATTACCACTGGTACGGCTTTCAGATTGTTTTTTGAATTGTTGCTGACCGTCACATTCACGGTCTTTTGCGCGGTTGCCGCCGTCAAGGCTGCGAACAGTAGCGCCAGTGCAGATAAGTTGCGTTTCATAGTTTGGTTTTTTGATGTTTTCGATTAGTTTAGGCAAATGCCCTTGCTTGGTAGATGTGGTGATTTCCTGCATCTAAATGGTTGCCTTTGCTTGATTGATGCAGTACTTCACCGTGTCTCAATGGTCGTGTTTCAGCATGAAAGGGAGGCATTGCCATAAGCAAAAAGGACTTCAACCGAAGTTGAAGCCCTTTGACGTTGCATTTCTTCGTATGTATTTCCCTTTCTGCAACCGTGTCTTAGTATGCAAAAAGAGGATAGTTCTTCATTGTTTCGTTGACCTTTGAGCGTACACGTGCAATCACTTCCTCGTTCTCTGGGTCGTTCAGCACTTCCTCAATAAGCTCGGCTATCATAACCATCATGTCCTCCTTGGCACCGCGTGTGGTCATTGCGGGAGTACCAAGACGGATGCCGCTGGTCTGGAATGCGCTGCGTGTGTCAAACGGAACCATGTTCTTGTTGACCGTAATGTCGGCAGCCACAAGAGCGTTTTCGGCCACTTTACCTGTCAGCTCGGGATATTTCGAGCGCAGGTCAACCAGCATAGAGTGGTTGTCTGTACCGCCGCTGACAATGGTGAAGCCGCGTTTGATGAGTTCTTCGGCCAGTACCTTGGCGTTTTTCTGCACTTGCTTTGCCCATTCCTTGAACTCTGGCTGCAATGCTTCGTTGAATGCCACGGCCTTGGCGGCAATGACGTGCTCAAGAGGACCGCCCTGTGTGCCGGGGAACACGGCTGAATTGAGTAGCTCGCTCATCTTCTTTGTAACGCCCTTCTTGGTCTTCAGTCCCCAAGGATTGTCGAAGTCCTTACCCAGAAGGATTATTCCGCCACGCGGACCGCGCAGAGTCTTGTGGGTTGTGGAGGTTACTATGTGGGCGTATTTCACTGGGTTGTCAAGCAGACCGGCGGCAATGAGTCCTGCAGGGTGAGCCATGTCGATCATCAGCAGTGCGCCTACCTTGTCGGCAATCTCGCGCATACGCTTGTAGTCCCATTCGCGGCTGTAGGCAGAACCGCCGCCAATAATCAGTTTGGGCTTGTTTTCAATGGCCAACTGCTCCATTTGGTCGTAGTCAACACGTCCGGTCTCTTTATTAAGGTCGTAACCTATGGCGTGATACAGTATTCCTGATGTGTTCACGGCCGATCCGTGCGAGAGGTGCCCGCCGTGGTCAAGGTTCAAACCAAGGAAGGTATCGCCCGGTTTCAGCACTGCCAGCAGCACAGCAGCATTGGCCTGTGCTCCGGAGTGGGGCTGTACGTTGGCGTATTCAGCTCCAAAGAGCTTCTTTACACGGTCTATTGCCAGTTGCTCCACCTGGTCAACGACACCGCAACCGCCGTAGTAACGCTTGCCGGGATAGCCCTCAGCATACTTGTTGGTAAGCCATGAGCCCATGGCATTCATTACTTCGTCGCTCACAAAGTTCTCTGAAGCAATCAGCTCCATGCCTTTGAGCTGGCGTTGGTGCTCCTTTTCGATAAGATCAAAAATCTCTTGGTCTTTTTTCATTGCTTGTATTTATTCGTTAAGGGTTTTGTAGCTGTTTGCGGTCAGACGAGTTCCACCTTTGACATATACTGTTCCTTCTCGCAATAGTGGCATTTCAGCACTCCATGTTCCTTGTCAACGATGTGAAACAGGGTTGCCATCGGCTCGTTGTTGGTTATGCACTTGGGGTTGTTGCACTTCACTATTCCCTTCAGGTCGTCCGGTGTTGTCACCGTTTTCTTTTCTTTCACTTCATAATCCCTGATGATGTTCAGGACAATGTTGGGCGCAAGCACTGACAAACGCGATATTTCCTCGTCGGTAAAGAACTTGTCTTCCACCTTTATGATGCCTTTTCGCCCAAGTTTCTTTGAGCGCAGATTGTAGCCGATGGTTACTTGCGTGGTCAGTCGTTCCAGTTTGAGCAGACTGACTACCTGATATGTCTTGTCTGCCGGTATGTGGTCTATTACGGTGCCGTTCTGTATGGCGGCCACAAGCATTTCATTCTTGTTCATAGTCTGTCACTGTATTATTGTGCTGTCGTTCTTTATCTGCTCCAGCGAGATGCCGAGCACGTCGCAGAATATGGCTTCGCGTGCAAACAGTCCGTTGCCTGCCTGCTGGATATAGTAGGCGTGGGGGTTCTCGTCCACGTCGTATGCAATCTCGTTGACCCTCGGCAGCGGGTGGAGAATCTTCATGTTTGGCTTGGCGTTGGCCAACATGTCGTTCTTTAAGATATAGATGTTCTTCACCCTTTCGTACTCCATCAGGTCGGAGAACCGCTCCTTTTGCACTCGGGTCATGTAGAGAATGTCCGCATCGGCTATCGTCTTTTCGTTGAAAGCCGTGTGCTCCTGATATTTTATGCCGTTCTCGTCGCAGTATATCTTGTACTCTGTGGGCATGGCCAGTTCCTTTGGAGCGACGAAGTGGAAGGTCGGGTTGAAATGGCGCATGGCCATGATTAGTGAGTGCACCGTCCTGCCGTATTTAAGGTCGCCCACAAGATAGATATTGAGGTTTTCGAGTGTGCCTTGAGTCTTGTATATCGAATACAGGTCGAGCATACACTGCGACGGATGCTGGTGTGCACCGTCGCCGGCGTTCACGATAGGCACTGGAGACACCTCTGCCGCATATTGTGCCGCACCTTCTATGTGGTGGCGCATGACTATCACGTCGGCATAGTTGGACACCATGAGTATCGTGTCCTTAAGGGTTTCACCCTTTGTGCCGCTCGTCACCTTGGGGTCGGCAAAGCCAATGACACGCGCACCGAGCCTGTTGGCTGCCGTTTCAAAGCTGAGTCGGGTTCGTGTTGACGGTTCAAAGAACAGTGTGGCCACAACTTTTCCCTTGAGAAGTTCCCTGTTTGGATGCTTTTCAAACTCCTGTGCCATCTCAATCAGGTGGATTACTTCCTCCTTAGTGATGCCTGCAATGGTTACAAAATCATGCTTTTCCATTCGCAATATTTATATGTCTTATCCGTTTTCGACCGCTAAGTTACGCATAATTTCGCATTGCGGCAATGTTAACCCGATTATTTTGATTTGCCGTTGCCCTGTGTTGCCGTGCGCAGCCAAGCTGTTTGCGCTCCGTAAGTATGGCACTTAGACTATCTAACTATGGCATTTACGCACCGTAACCATGGCACTTTTATCAAGCAAACGGCCGTGCCGTTGTAAGGACGGCATGGTCTTGCGTAATAGAAAAACGGACTATTTCTTCCTTGTCTTGTTGAAAAAACGTACTTTTGCAGGGCATACATTAACAGGAAACAGGCTTGTCAGTCCATTTATGAGAAAGATTTTTGTGCGCTTTTTGTGGGGCTTGCTATGTGTTGCGGTGCTGTTTTCGGCACTTGCCTTTACCGCTATATATAAAGGTTGGATAGGCTATGTGCCGCCAGTTGAGGATTTGCAGAACCCGATAAGCCGTTTTGCCACCCAAGTGTATTCTTCCGACGGGAAGATTATCGGCACATGGAACTACAACAAGGAGAACCGCATCTGTGTGGACTACAGCGAACTGCCCCAGTCGCTTGTTCAGGCTCTGATAGCCACCGAAGACGTGCGCTTCAGAGACCACTCGGGCATTGACTTCATGGCTCTCGGCAGGGCAATAGTCAAACGCGGCATCTTCGGACAGGTCAATGCCGGCGGTGGTTCGACCATCACGCAGCAGTTGGCCAAGCAGCTGTATTCCGAAACAGCGTCGAACGTGACTGAACGATTGCTGCAAAAGCCGATAGAGTGGGTGATTGCCGTCAAGTTGGAGCGCAACTATACGAAGGACGAAATCATCGCTTTGTATCTCAACTACTTTGATTTCCTTCACAATGCCGTCGGGATAAAGACGGCATCCAATACCTACTTTAACAAAGAACCGAAGGATTTGAGCGTAACGGAGTCGGCCATGCTTGTCGGACTGTGCAAGAATCCATCCTATTTCAATCCGGTGCGCAATCCGGAGCGGTGCCGTGAGCGCAGGAATGTGGTGCTTTCGCAAATGGAAAAGGCAGGATACCTGACTCATGACCAGTATGTGCGTTATGCGGCAGAACCCTTGAAGCTCGATTTCCATGTAGCCGACCACAACGATGGCATTGCTACATACTTCCGGGAATTCCTCCGCCGTTACCTTACAGCCAAGAAACCGGATGCCAAAGACTATCCTTCGTGGAACAAAGTGAAGTATTACAAGGACTCGATAGCGTGGGAAACCGACCCTCTGTACGGCTGGTGCAACAAAAACCGCAACAAGGACGGTCGCCCGTACAACATATACACCGACGGACTGAAAGTGTTCACCACCGTGGACAGCCGTATGCAGATGTATGCTGAGGCCGCTGTCAGGGAACACATTGCCCGCTATTTGCAGCCGGCGTTCAACAAAGAGAACCGCACCAAGCCCACTGCCCCATACTCCGGCGCACTTTCGTCGGCGCAGGTGAGGGACATACTGATGCGCTCTGTGCGCCAGAGCGACCGCTACCGTGGCATGAAAGCTGCGGGAGCTTCGGAGAGCGAAATCAACAAGGCTTTCCGCACTCCTACGGAGATGTCCATCTTCACGTATCACGGCGAAGTGGACACCACAATGACCCCGCTTGACTCCATACGTTACTACAAGTCGTTCCTCCGGTGCGGCTTTATGAGCATGAGTCCCAAGGACGGAGCGGTGAAAGCCTATGTGGGCGGCCCTGACTTCGTTCACTTCAACTACGATATGTGCATGGACGGCATGAGGCAAGTAGGCTCCACGATAAAGCCGTTCCTGTATGCTCTGGCCATGGAAAACGGTTTTTCGCCCTGCGACAAGGCTCCCAACGTGCAGCAGACATACGTGGTGGCAGGACAGAGGTGGACTCCGCGCAACGCAAGCCACAGCCGTTACGGACAGATGGTCACGCTGAAATGGGGACTCGCACAGTCCAACAACTGGATTTCAGCCTATCTTATGAGCAAGCTGAGTCCGCAGGCTTTCGTCACTCTTCTGCAAGCCTTCGGCATACAGAACCCGGAGATACATCCGTCGATGGCCTTGTGCCTTGGCCCGTGTGAGATAACTGTGGCCGAAATGGTGAGTGCCTACACCGCCTTTGCCAACCACGGCATACGCTGTGCTCCGCTTTTCGTAACCAAGATAGAAGACAATGAGGGCAACGTCATCGCCCGTTTCCAGCCTCGTATGAATGAGGTGATAAGCGAAGAGAGTGCCAACAAGATGCTATACATGCTCATGGGCGTAGTGGACGGCGGCACAGCCGGACGCTTGCGCTACAAGTATGACTTCAAAGGGGCTATCGGCGGCAAGACCGGAACCACCAACGGCAACAGCGACGCATGGTTTATGGGAGTCACTCCCGACCTCGTTAGCGGCGTATGGGTCGGCGGTGACGACCGCGACATCCACTTCGACTCCATGCGGATGGGACAGGGTGCCACGATGGCTCTGCCTGTCTGGGCTTATTACATGCGCCGTGTCTATGCCGACAAGCAGCTTGGCTACGACCCGAACGCCTCGTTTGACCTTCCGTCGGGCTATGACCCTTGCGTTGAAGTGGCTGACAGTTTGGATCAGACCAACGGCATAGACGAGATTTACGAATAGACTTTAGGACGGTTCTTCTTGAACATTACTAAAAATACAATCGGCAATTGTTTTCTGCTACAAATCCACTACGGTTATGCCTGCTCCTCCAAACTGCACGTGTTCGTCTTTGAAGGAAGAAACGTTCGGGACTGTTGCGAGATACTGCCGTATGAGCTGGCGCAGCACGCCTGTTCCGGTGCCGTGGAGAATGCGCACTCGCGGCATTCCCACGAGTATTGCATCGTCAATGAAGTATGTGACGGCGTTTATTGCCTCGTCGCCTCGCATTCCCCGCACGTCAAGGTCCTGACGGAAGTTAAGTTTGCGGTTGTCTATCGTCTCTCTCGTTTGCTTGCCAACGGTTGACACGAATGTCTTTGACTCTTCTTTCTTCGGCATCGTGGCTCGTTCCAACCGTTCGGCGCGCATCTTGGTTCGCATGTCTCCGAATATCACGGTGGCCATCTTGCCGTCTATAGACTCTATGGTGCCCACAGTGGTCAGTCCTTTTATCCTCACCGTGTCGCCTGCGGCAAGGGCTTCCGTAGCAAGAGACTTGCGTTCTGCTTCGGCAACCTTGATTTTCTTTGCTCCAAGTCCTTCTGCCTTGTCTTTCTTGCGTTTTTCCTTTCGCTCCTTGCGTTCTTGCAGTTGGCGCATCTTGCGCTCTATCAGTTCGTCGCTGGCTTTCTCGTCCATGTGTGCCACCTCGGTCTTGAACGTCCGGAGTTCTTCCCTTGCACGCTTGGTCGATTCCTTTTCCGCCTGACTTTCCTTTATCTGGCGTATGGTAAGCTCTATCTGGCGGTTGCTTTGCCCGAGCAGTTCCTCTGCTTGTTCCTTTGCCCGGCTGATAATGGCCTTGCGGCTCTGTTCCAGTTCCCTGATGTCGGCCTCATACTTGGCTATGCGCTGCTCCAGAGTCTTCTCCTGCTGGTGTATGGTCTGACGCTTGCCCTCCCAGTAACGCTTGTCGCGCACAATGTCCTGTAGATATTTGTCGCTCTGGATATAGTCGGAACCCACTATCTCCGACGCATCTTTTATCACCTCTTCGGGCAGTCCCGTCTTGCGGGCTATCTCTATGGCAAACGAGCTGCCGGGTCGTCCGATGGCCAGTTGAAACAGGGCGCGCATCTCATGTCGGTCATACAGCATCGCTCCGTTGACCACTCCCTCGTTGTCTTCGGCAAAGTGCTTCAGGTTCTGGTAGTGGGTCGTGATTACGCCGTAGGCTTTCTTGCGGCAAAACTGTTTCAGCACAGCTTCGGCAATGGCTCCTCCAATCTGCGGTTCCGTACCTCCTCCAAACTCATCGATGAGAAGGAGCGTGCGGCCGTCGGCACGTCTGATCATGTTTTTCATGTTTGTCAGATGGCTCGAATATGTGCTCAGGTCGTCCTCGATGCTCTGTTCGTCGCCTATGTCAATCATTATGTTGTCGAACACACCCGTCTTTGACCTGTCGCCTATGGGCACAGACAGACCGCACTGGAGCATATACTGGAGCAGTCCGACCGTTTTCAGACACACAGACTTGCCTCCGGCGTTGGGGCCTGATATGATGAGTATGCGTTTGTTGCCCGTAAGCGTGATGTCGAGCGGCACCACCGACTTGCCCTGACGTTCGAGTGCAAACTGCAACAGGGGGTGCTTGGCCTGAATCCAGTCTATGTGCGGATAGCTTTCCGCCACGGGTTCAAAGGCCGTTGTTGCCTCTGCCAGCGACGATTTGGCGCGTATGAGGTCTATGAGTGCAAGGAAACGGTAGGAGTCGAGCACCTGCGGCACGTGCGGACGCAGCAGATTGGCAAACTCCGAGAGTATGCGCACCACCTCGCGGCGTTCCTCTCCCTCCAGTTCGCGCACCCTGTTGTTGGCCTCAACCACCTCGGCCGGTTCTATATAGACGGTCTTTCCCGTGGCCGACTCGTCGTGTACGATACCCTTTATGCGCCGTTTCAGTCCCGGCATTACGGGTATCACCAGACGGCCGTCGCGCAGGGTAGGGGTCACGTCGCGCTCCACGAGTCCGTCGCTCTGCGCCGAACGCAGTATGGAGTAGAGCGTCTTCGAAATGCTGCCCTCTGTCTTTGCCAGTTCCGAGCGTATGCGTTGCAGTTCCGTTGAGGCCGAATCCTTCACGTGGCCGAACCTGTCGAGTATCTGGTCTATGCGCTGTATCAGTTGCGGAAACACCGCCACGCCGTCGGCCATGCGGTGCAGGGCAGGGTAGGGATAGACCACAGAACCGTCGGTTCCCTCCTCTCCACGGTTCAGGTAGGCCACTATCGAGGCAATCGTCTCCAGCGAGCGGCGCAGGTCGAACAGTTCGTTCTCTTCCAAATGGGTGCCTTCCAGCCGTATGCGAGCCACCGCAGTTCTCACGTCAAAGAAGTATTGCATGGGGAAATCGTCGGCTTCCGCCAACAGTCTCCGGAACTCGCGCACCTGTGACAGCCACTCGTTCACCTCGGCTGCATCTGACGAAAATCTCAACTTGTCGGTCATTTCCTTGCCGAGCATGCTCAGGCAGCGTTCGCGCAACAGACCGCGCACCTCTGTGAAGCCTATCTTGTGTTCAAAACCTTCGGGGTAAATCATGGTGCAAAGGTAATGCAATTAGGTTGGCAGACAAAGCCGAACCGTGCATTTATTCTTGCCGGACTGGCACGAAAAGGGGCGCAATGCAAGGCTTATCCCAGCAATGCGCTCCTTTCTCTCTCCCTCTTGACTGAACGCAGGAAACAGCGTTTCCTGAATCTTCCCGTTTGGAATGATGCTGGAAACAGTGTTTCTTGACTCTTTCCGTTTGGAGTGACGCTGGAAACAGCGTTTCTTGAATCTTCCCGTTTGGAATGATGCTGGAAACAGTGTTTCTTGACTCTTGGTTTTTGGCGGTATGTTCGGGATGGCTTCGGGATGCGATTTTAGAAGGCATTTCGCTGCTTGCGTAGTAGGTGCGGTGTCCTCACCGCCACCCTTCGTGCTCATCTGAAGCACTTGAGTTTTGTAGTATGCGTTGTGCCCTTCGTGCTCATGCAGCATACTTCCTCTATCTTGTCCCCCATCGCCGCTTGCCTTCCTTTCGCCTTTAGCGAGCGATTGGTACGGCGGGGGCGCCGTGCCTCCTAATGCTTGCGCCGTTCGGAGGCGTAGGAGGCGCTTGGCTGCCTGTCAGGTAGGAGGTGCGGCGCCCTCGCCGCACCATTCGTGCTCATGCAGTTCCTCACCGACGTTTGGCTTCCTTTTTCGCCTGACCTTTTTGCTCCCTTTAGCGAGCGACTTTGCGCGAGGGGTGCGGTGGGGACACCGCACCTACTACATCAGCCAATTCTCTAATTCTCAAATTCTTGACCTTAATGGCCTTGCAACGGAGGGATACGGTGGGGACACCGTACCTACTACATTTGCATTCTCTAATTCTTGACTTTGCTTTCGTTCGGGATTGCCGTGTCTCCCAAATTAGCATTCTCTAATTCTCAAATTCTTGACTTGATTTTGTTCGGGATGGCTTCAGGATTCGTTCGGGATTCGATTTTAGTAGGCATTTAGCTGCTTGCGTAGTAGGTGCGGTGTCCTCACCGTCACCCTTCGTGCTCATGCAGCATACTTCCTCTATCTTGTCCCCCATCGCCGCTTGCCTTCCTTTCGCCTTTAGCGAGCGATTGGTACGGCGGGGGCGCCGTACCTCCTAATGCTTGCGCCGTTCGGAGGCGTAGGAGGCGCTTGGCAGCCTGTCAGGTAGGAGGTGCGGCGCCCTCGCCGCACCCTTCGTGCTCATGCAGTTCCTCACCGACGTTTGGCTTCCTTTTCGCCTGACCTTTTTGCTCCCTTTAGCGAGCGACTTTGCGCGAGGGGTACGGTGGGGACACCGCACCTACTACATCAGCAAATTCTCTAATTCTCTAATTCTTGACCTTAATGGCCTTGCAACGGAGGGGTACGGTGGGGACACCGTACCTACTACATTTGCATTCTCTAATTCTCAAATTCTTGACTTGATTTTGTTCGGGATGCAGCGTCTACTATTTTGGCGCAGCATTCTCCAATTCTATAATTCTTGACCTTGAACTCGTTCTTCATATTGATAGCTTATGTCGTTTTGGTTGGCAGAACAAGTCTGCCGATGAACAGTTGCGTTGCTTGGTTGAGGTCTAAATCTTTGTTAACTGTCGGGAAGAAACGAAATCTTTTGACTACCTTTGTATATGTAGAGTTGATTTTAGAGACAACATGAAACCATTGCAGATGAACCGTATATACTTAGCGTTTCTAATTCTTTTGCTTGCAGCCGCCCCGATGCAGGCTCAGAAAAAGTCAAAGAAAGTGTCGAAAGCAACCGCGGCACAGAAGGAAAACCCGCAGGAACAGAAGTGGAAACAGATGATTGCCGCCACCCAGAGGATTGTATTCATAGACAGTGTGGTGGTTGACAAACAGCAGTTTCTCGACAAATATCGGCTGTCGTCAGAGGTCGGGGAAATCAAGCGTTACAGCGACTTCTTCAAAAAGGACGAGCAACCCAATGCTTATGTGTATGTAAACGAGCTTGGCGACAAATGCTACTTCTCGGAAGAGGATGAGGCGGGGAGCATAAGGCTGTTCACAATGGACAAGCTTGGCGACGGCTGGAGCAAACCGGTGCAGCTCGGAGGACTGGAAGTGGGCGACGGACTGGACGAATACAACTTCCCGTTCATGCTCAACGACGGACTTACGCTCTATTTCTCGGCGAAGGGCACGGAGAGTCTGGGCGGATACGACATCTTCGTGACGCGCTTCGACCCGGGAACGGGAACGTTTCTGAAGCCGGAAAACATGGGACTGCCGTTCAACTCGGAGGCCAACGACTATATGATGGTCATTGACGAGACTGACAGCATAGGGTGGTTTGCCACAGACCGTAACCAGACTGCCGGAAAGGTGTGCATATATATGTTCATACCTGCCGAGACGCGCCAGACTTATTCCTCCGATTCGCTCACGACGGCACAGATAGAGAGCCGGGCAAGGATAGAACGGATAGCCGATACGTGGGGCAACGGCACGGCACGGCGCAAGGCTCTGGCCAGACTAAACGCTCTGGATTCGGACAAGAAGCAGGAAAAGGGCAGCGGAGAGTTTACATTCGTTGTCAACGACCGTACCACATACAGGAAAATGGCTGACTTCCGCACACAGGAAGGACGGAGCATGATGCAGAAGCTGCTGGGACTGAAGGCGCAGCACTCCAACTTGGACAAGGCTCTTGCCAAGGCGCGCAACTTCTACGCTACGGCCAACGCCAGCGACCGCAAGGCTTTGACCCCGGAGATAATACAGAGCGAACGGCAACTCGAAGACATCGGAAACCAGATTGCCGCACTTGAGAAGTCCATCAGGAACTGTGAAAACAGATAGGTCCGGTACATAAAACAAGATTCGTCATGAACAGATATTTTGCAGAGTCGGAATTGATTATAAACGGTGACGGCAGCGTGTTTCATCTGCACCTGAAACCGGAACAGCTGGCCGACAAGATAATCCTCGTCGGCGACCCCGGCCGTGTAAACTTGGTGGCATCGCACTTCAACGAGATAGAGTGCGACGTGGAAAGCAGGGAGTTTCACTCCGTCACGGGCACTCATTGCGGCCAGCGCATGACCGTCGTCTCAACCGGAATAGGGTGCGACAACATCGACATCGTGATGAACGAGATAGACGCTCTGGCCAACATAGACTTCAAGACCAGAACGGTGAAGCGTGAGCTGCGCCATCTGGACATAGTGAGGATAGGCACCTGCGGCGGTCTTCAGCCCTATACGCCGGAGGGAACGTTCATTTGCTCGGAAACATCCATAGGCTTCGACGGTCTGCTCAACTTCTATGAAGGGCGCAACGCCGTGTGTGACCTTGCGCTGGAGCGTGCTCTGATAAACCATCTCGGCTGGACGGGCAATATGTGCGCCCCGTATCCTTATGCGATAGACGCTGACCGGGAACTCGTGGAGCGCATTGCACAGAAGGATATGGTAAGGGGCATCACCGTAGCTTGCGGAGGCTTCTTCGGTCCGCAGGGCAGACAGCTGCGCCTGCCGCTCGCCGACCCTCGGCAAAATGAGAAGATAGAGAGTTTTTGCTATCAGGGCCGCCGCATAACCAACTATGAAATGGAGAGTTCGGCACTTGCCGGACTGTCGAAACTGATGGGCCACAGGGCTACTACCGTGTGCATGGTGATTGCCAACAGGGTAGGGGGCAAGGCCGACACCGGCTACAAGAGCCATATAGACGACCTGATAAGTCTCGTATTAAGCAGACTCTGACACTTATGTACACCCACGATACGATATGCGCAATAGCCACCGCACCGGGCGGAGCAATAGGTATAGTACGCGTGTCTGGCTCTGACGCCATCAGCATAGCCGACCGCATCTTTATCCCGATAGGCTCTTCAGCCACACCACTCGCCCAGAGGAAACCGTATACCGTTGCCTTCGGACACATAAAGAGCAGCGGCGGCGAAATCATCGACGAGGTTCTTGTGAGCGTGTTCCGCGCTCCGCGTTCCTATACGGGTGAGGACTCGGTGGAAATATCATGCCACGGTTCTGCCTACATACTGCAACAGGTGGTGCAACAGCTCATCGCAAACGGCTGTAGGGCTGCCCTGCCGGGCGAATACACGCAGCGGGCTTTTCTCAACGGCAAGATGGACTTGAGCCAGGCCGAGGCTGTGGCCGACCTGATAGCCGCTTCAACAACTGCACAGCATGACATCGCGATGAAGCAGATGCGGGGCGGAGTGTCGTTGGAACTTGCGAGACTGCGCGAAAAGCTGCTCCGTCTCACCTCTCTCCTTGAACTTGAGATAGATTTCTCCGACCATGAGGAACTGGAGTTTGCCAATCGTGACGAACTGTGCGACCTTTCGCGCCAGACAGCCGGAGCAATAGAGAAACTGGTAGGCTCGTTCAGCACCGGACAAACCATAAAGAACGGAGTGCCGGTGGCCATCGTGGGGGCGACAAACGCCGGCAAGTCGTCGCTGCTGAACCGGCTCGTGGGAGAAGAGCGCGCCATAGTGAGTGACATACACGGCACCACACGCGATGTGATAGAGGACACAATGGTCATAGACGGCATCGTTTTCCGCTTCATAGATACTGCCGGGCTGCGCCAGACCGACGACGCAATAGAACAACTCGGCATAAAACGGTCGTACAAAGAGATAGAAAAAGCCTCAATAGTGCTTTATGTCATCGACTCAACTCGCATGCAAGAGGACAACATGGAGGCAATGGAGGAGATGAAGGCTCTGTGCCGTGACAAACATCTCGTCGTAATATACAACAAAACCGACATTTCCAAACCGCAGATAGACAGCCATAAAACGGTTGATGTGTCAGCTGAAGAACCAGAAACATCGTCCGCAAAAGAATCTGTTTCGTTCGCAAAAGAAGTATTATCTCCTAAAAAGCTTGAAGGATTATTCTCTAAAGAACCGGAAGCCTCGTCCGCAAAAGACGTCCAATCGGTAGTCTTGTCCGCAAAGACGGGCGAGGGAATGGACAGCTTGCGGCAGTTATTGTCGTCGTATGCGGGAGTGGTCAATGGCAACCGTGATGTCATAGTGAGCAATGTACGTCACTATGAAGCCCTTTCCTGCGCCCTTTCTGCCATAAACAGAGTAAGTGACGGCCTCTCTTCCGGCCTTCCGTCCGACCTCATATCTCAGGACTTGCGTGACTGTCTCTTCCATTTGGCTGAAATAACAGGCGGTGAAATCACCACAAGCGAAGTGCTCGAAAACGTATTCCGCCACTTCTGCATCGGCAAGTGATTGCCGATTACGAACTCGCACAAAACATTACATTCTATAGTTAAAGCACTCACACCGAGTGCTTTTCTTTTTAATAGGCGTTTATAATGCGGACTTTTCGGGGGTATCATATAAAGAGGGAAGGTAGATGCAAGGACTGTTCTTGATTTTCCCAATACCGGTTTAGGGGAGACTGTTCGTAGATAAACAATCTCCCCTGAACTCAAACTTATACCACCCTAAAGTGCTACTCATAGGTATGATTGTCTGTAATGACGAGGTGTTTTTGACGGTCAAAGGACTTTTGCTCATCGTGAAACACAT
>CAVAQY010000019.1:0-38542 GCA_963590865.1 Bacteroidaceae bacterium
ATATTATATATAACTAATTAATTATTAATAAGTTATAAGTATATAAAGAGAGGGTGAGGGAGATGGATACCCCTTAAAAAACAACTGAGATTTGAGATTTGAGATTTTTCGCCTATTTCCAGACGTACTTTTTCAGTCGTTTCTTCCTCCTCATTTACTTCCTTTCAAAAGCCATTCAGCCACTGCCGAGCTTGCTGCTTCCGCTTCCAGCCCGATGGTTCGGCTGATGTTGACGCCCTCCGTGCGGTAGACCTTCAGCGTGAGCTGTATGGCTCCGTCCTTGGTGTGGCTGACTCTTCCGTGCGCCAGTTTGCGTATCAGCTCCGACTGTGCGCGCTGGTGCGGCTTGCAGATGAAGTCAAACGTGCCGTTGCTCAACAGCTGCGCCACGCCGGCACCTACTAACCCTGACGCAGAAAACGAGGCAAGTTTGAACGAGCTTAAACCCGAAGCACAAGTGGCAAACTTAGTACGTGCTTTTATAGCGAAAAAGCCGAAGCCAACAGGTGTCTTTCCCGTTGGCTCCGGCTTATTGTTTAAGGGCGGTTCTACAAATTTACCCCTTGAGAGGGTAGGGCGGTTTTGCCGGCCGGCAGAGCTGCACTTAATTTGTATTCAGCCCAGCTCTGTTTGTTATTCAGCCTGACTCTTGTTTGTTGTCCGACTTTTTATTTGTATTCAGCCCAGCTCTTTATGTCTATGTCCTCCAGCTTGACGTTGCAGAAGGCTGTGATGAAGGCAGACGCAAGACGGCTGTTGGTTATCAAAGGCACGTTGAGGTCAATGGCCGCACGGCGTATCTTGTAGCCGTTGGAGAGTTCCCCGGCTGTCAAGTCCTTGGGGATGTTCACCACCATGTCTATCTCGTGGTTGTGCAACATGTCAAGTGCCTGTGGCTCTTGCTGCTCGGAAGGCCAATAGACGAGGGTGTTGTCGATGCCGTTCTCGGTGAGATAGCGCGACGAGCCGCCCGTGGCGTAAATCTTGTAGCCGTGGCTTACGAGCATGCGTGCCGCATCGAGCATCTCTGCCTTTTGCTTTGCGCTGCCGGTGGAGAGGAGTATGTTCTTCTCCGGTATGCGGTGGCCTACGGAAAGCATGCTCTTGAGCAAAGCCGTGCTGGTGTCGTCGCCAAGACATCCCACCTCGCCCGTTGAAGCCATGTCGACTCCGAGCACGGGGTCGGCCTTCTGAAGGCGGTTGAACGAGAACTGGCTGGCCTTTATTCCCACGTAGTCGAGGTCGAAAAGGCTCTTGTGGGGCTTCTCGACAGGCAGGCCGAGCATGACTTTTGTGGCAAGCTCTATCAGGTTGATCTTGAGCACCTTGCTCACGAACGGGAACGAACGTGATGCACGGAGGTTGCATTCGATGACCATGATGTCATTTTCGCGGGCCATGAACTGTATGTTGAACGGGCCGCTGATGTGCAGTTCCTTGGCTATCTTGTGGGCCACACGCTTTATGCGGCGCACAGTTTCGCAGTAGATTTTCTGCGGGGGAAACTGTATGGTGGCGTCTCCGGAGTGTACTCCGGCAAACTCGATGTGCTCGCTTATGGCGTAGGCTATGACCTCGCCGTCCTTTGCCACGGCGTCCATCTCTATCTCCTTGGCGTGCTCGATGAAACGGCTCACCACCACGGGGTGGTCTTCGCTCACATTGGCGGCCAGGCGGAGGAACTTCTCAAGCTCTTCCTGATTGGAGCACACATTCATCGCGGCTCCGGAAAGCACATATGAAGGACGGACGAGCACGGGGAAGCCTACCTCGTCGATGAAGTGGCTGATGTCTTCCATTGATGTGAGCGCACTCCATGCCGGCTGGTCGATGCCGTTGCGGGTGAGCATCGACGAGAATTTGGCTCTGTCCTCGGCGTTGTCTATGTCCTTGGCCGATGTTCCGAGTATTGGCACACGCTGTTCGTCGAGGCGCATGGCAAGGTTGTTGGGTATCTGTCCGCCTGTGGACACTATGACGCCGTGCGGACTCTCGATGTCGATGATATCCATGACACGCTCAAAGGTCAACTCGTCGAAATAGAGCCGGTCGCACATGTCGTAATCGGTGGACACCGTCTCGGGGTTGTAGTTTATCATTACCGAGCGGTAGCCTTCCTTGCGTATGGTGTTGAGAGCCTGCACGCCGCACCAGTCGAACTCCACAGACGAACCTATGCGGTAGGCTCCGGAGCCGAGCACGATGATGGAACGCTTGTCGTTTTCGAACGTAATGTCGTGAGCCACGCCGGCGTAAGTGAGGTAGAGATAGTTGGTCTGGGCGGGATATTCGGCTGCAAGCGTGTCTATCTGCTTCACCACAGGCAGTATGCCGTAGCCCTTGCGCAGCTGGCGAACCACCAGTCCGGCCTTGGCCATGCTGTGCAGCTCGGTTTCCAAGCCAACGGCACGTGCTATCTGGAAGTCTGTGAAACCGTAGACCTTGGCCTCACGCAGCAAATCCTTGCCGAGATTGTTGACGCTCTTGAGAGCCTTGAGCCGCTCGTCGATGTCGATGATGTGCTTCAGCTTTTGCAGGAACCAGCGGTCAATCTTGGTAAGATCGTGTATCTGGTCGATGGTGTAGCCCTTGTGCATGGCCTTGGAAATGATGAACACACGCTTGTCTGTGGGTTCGCGGAGGGCTGCGTCGATGTCGGGAATCTCGAGTTCCTTGTTTTCGACAAAGCCGTGCATGCCCTGGCCAATCATGCGCAAGCCTTTCTGTATGGCCTCTTCAAAGTTGCGTCCGATGGCCATCACTTCACCTACCGACTTCATGGACGAGCCAAGCTCCTTGTCGACGCCACGGAACTTGCTCAGGTCCCAACGCGGTATCTTGCACACCACGTAGTCGAGGGCAGGCTCAAAGAATGCGCTTGTCGTCTTGGTGACAGAGTTCTTCAGCTCAAACAGTCCGTAGCCCATGCCCAGCTTGGCGGCCACGAAAGCCAGGGGGTAGCCTGTGGCCTTTGAAGCCAATGCCGACGAACGGCTAAGGCGCGCATTAACCTCAATCACGCGGTAGTCTTCACTCTTGGGGTCAAAGGCATACTGCACGTTGCACTCTCCCACGATGCCGATGTGGCGTATTATCTTTATTGAGAGGGCACGCAGCTTGTGGTATTCGCTGTTGGTAAGGGTCTGCGAAGGTGCGATTACGATGCTCTCGCCTGTGTGTATGCCGAGCGGGTCGAAGTTTTCCATGTTGCAGACCGTTATACAGTTGTCGTAACGGTCGCGCACCACTTCGTATTCAATCTCTTTCCATCCCTTGAGGCTCTTCTCTACGAGTACTTGAGGCGAGAATGAAAACGCTTTCTCTGCCAGTTTGTTGAGTTCTTCCTCGTTGTCGCAGAAGCCCGAACCGAGTCCTCCCAGCGCATAGGCTGCACGGAGTATCACGGGATAGCCAAGCTCCTTTGCTGCGGCGCGTGCCTGTTCGATAGTCTCGCAGGCTTCGCTCTTGATGGTCTTCACGTCTATCTCGTTGAGCCGCTCTACGAACAGCTCACGGTCTTCGGTGTCCATGATGGCCTGAACCTGGGTGCCGAGCACACGCACGCCGTACTTCTCGAGCACGCCCGACTTGTAAAGCTCAACTCCGCAGTTCAAGGCTGTCTGTCCGCCGAATGCGAGCAGAATGCCGTCGGGACGCTCCTTTTCTATCACCCTTTCAACGAAATAGGGCTGCACGGGAAGGAAGTATATCTGGTCGGCCACGCCCTCAGACGTTTGCACGGTGGCGATGTTGGGGTTGATGAGTACTGTGTAAACACCCTCTTCGCGCAGGGCCTTCAGGGCTTGCGAACCTGAATAGTCAAACTCTCCGGCCTCGCCTATCTTCAATGCGCCTGAGCCAAGCAGCAGGACTTTCTTTATATTGTCGTCTTTCATCTTTATCGGTTACTTGAGTTTTTCCACAAAACGGTCGAACATGAATTCTGTGTCAACTGGTCCTGAGCATGCCTCCGGATGGAACTGGCTGGTGAACCAGGGGTTCTCCTTGTGGCACACACCTTCGTTTGAACCGTCGTTCATGTTGACAAACAGCTCGCGCCAGTCCTTTCCAAGTGTGCTTGCATCAACAGCGTAGCCGTGGTTCTGGCTTGTTATGTAGCAACGGTCGGTACCCACTTCGCGCACGGGCTGGTTGTGTGAGCGGTGTCCGTATTTCAGCTTGTAGATGGTGGCTCCTCCAGCCTTGGCCAGCAGTTGGTTGCCCATGCAGATGCCGCATATAGGCTTGCGGGACAGTCCCATCTGTTTGCGTATCACGGCCACAGCATCCTCGCACATGTCTGGGTCGCCGGGACCGTTGCCGAGGAACAGTCCGTCGAAGTCCATGCCTGTATAGTCGTAATTCCACGGCACGCGTATTACTTCCACGCCCCGGTTGACCAGACAGCGTATGATGTTGTTCTTCACGCCGCAGTCCACGAGCACAACCTTCTTTCCTGCGCCCTCGTTGTAGCGGATTACTTCCTTGCAGCTAACCATGTCCACGAAATTAACGCCTTCATAGTTGGCTTCGGGAATGTTGTCCGGCTCGTCGTCAAACAGAATCTTGCCCATCATCACGCCGTGTTCGCGCAGCACCTTGGTGAGCTGTCTTGTGTCAATACCGGTAATGCCGGGCACTTGCTCGCGCTTGAGCCAGTCGGCCAGACTCTCCACGGCATTCCAATGGCTGTACTGTTCGCTGTAGTCGGCTACTATGATTGCCGAAGCGTGTATCTTGTCGCTCTCCATGAAGGTTGCGATGCCGTCGGGTTCGACGGTGAACGGGGGAACGCCATAGTTGCCCACAAGAGGATAGGTGAGCGTCATGAGCTGACCGGCGTATGAGGGGTCTGTCAAACTTTCAGGATAACCCATCATTGCCGTGTTGAACACGACCTCGCCCGCCACAGGCTTGTCGTATCCGAAAGACTTTCCATGGAATTTCGTACCGTCTTCAAGTACCAATGTTACGTTCTTCATCAATATATATGTGGTATCTGGTTGTGCTTAAAACTTCTGTTCGTACAGATAAACTTTCTCGTAATAGTTGATAAAGGCCTGGTTCACCAGCTTCATTCCTCCCGGTGTGGGATAGTTTCCTGTGAAATACCAGTCACCCTTGTGTCCCGGAATGGCTTTGTGCAGTCCCTCGATGCTCTGGTAGACAAGCTCAATCGGAGTGGTAACGTCCTGTGGGCGCAGCAATTCCACCATCTTATGGTTCAGCTCCTCAACCGTGAACGGTTTGTAGAGGTCCTTCACGCAGCAGCGCATCTGCTCCTTGGGTTTGTTCAATTCCTCCTTGCAGTTCTTGTATGTGTTGTCTATCAGCGAGTGCATGCCCCTTTCCTTGAGCAATTCGATGCAGGCGCGGAATGCGATGAACTCTTCAAGACGGGCCATGTCTATGCCGTAATAGTCCGGATAGCGTATCTGCGGCGAGGAACTCACGATGACAATCTTCCTCGGATGCAGCCTGTCGAGTATCTTTATGATGCTCTCGCGCAGGGTTGTGCCACGGACGATACTGTCGTCTATCACAACCAGGCTGTCGACACCCCTCTCGAGCACCTCATAGGTTATGTCGTAGACATGAGATGCCAAATCGTTGCGCGAATTTCCTTCCGTTATGAAAGTGCGCAATTTGATGTCTTTCCATGCTACCTTCTCCGAACGCACATACCAGTCCATAATCTTTTCAAGCTCTTCATGGGTAGGTTTGTGGTCCATCTCCTCGAGTGCCTTTATCTTTTGGTCGTTGATGTAACGCTTGAATCCGCCAAGCATACCGTAGTAGGCCACTTCGGCCGTGTTCGGGATGAAGGAGAACACGGTGTGGGCCACATCGTAGTCCACCGCTTTAAGTATGGGTTGGGTAAGCAGTTCACCAAGTTTTTTGCGCTCGGCGTAGATGTCACGGTCGGAACCGCGGCTGAAATAAATTCTTTCAAAGGAGCATGCTGTGTCTCCCTTGCGCTCCATTATGCGGTCGATGCGACATTCTCCGTGGCGGCTGACAATAATGGCCTCGCCCGGCTGCAACTCCTGCACGTCGTCGCACTCTATGTCGAACGTTGTCTGAAGTACCGGACGCTCGCTTGCCACGGCAATAATTTCGTCGTTGCGGTAGTAGAAAGCAGGACGTATTCCCCACGGGTCGCGCATGGAGAACATCTCTCCGCTACCGGTGAGTCCACACACGACATAACCTCCGTCGAAATCAGGCATGGTTGTCTTGAGAACATTACCCATCTCCACGTGGTCATCGATGTATTTCGTGATGTCAAGTCCTTTCAGTCCCAGCTCTTTTGCGTCGGCGAAATTGCGTTCCACTTCGCGGTCAAGCCTGTGTCCCATCCACTCCAGCATTATATAGCTGTCGGAGTATATGCGTGGGCATTGTCCCTGTGCCGTTATCTTCTGGAAAACCTCGTCCATATTGGTCATGTTGAAGTTTCCGCAGAGACAGAGGTTTTTGGCTTTCCAGTTGTTGCGCCGCAAGAAGGGGTGTACATACTGGAGGCCGCTCTTGCCTGTGGTGGAATAGCGCAGGTGTCCCATGTACAGTTCACCGGCAAACGGGAGTTTGTCCTTGGCGAATTGGGCATCCGCTATTTGTTCTGCCGTAAGTCCGGCAAAACTCTTCTGTACTGTGCCGAATATTTCCGTTATGGCGTTGGCTCCCATGGCCTTTTCCCGAAACATATACTCATGTCCCGGTTCTGTGTCGAGCTTGACACAGGCCATGCCCGCACCCTCCTGGCCACGGTTGTGCTGCTTCTCCATCATCAGATAGAGCTTGTTCAGTCCGTACATCCATGTGCCGTATTTGCGCTGATAGTATTCGAGCGGTTTCAGAAGGCGTATCATCGCCACTCCACACTCATGTTTCAATTGCTCCATTAAAGTTTTGCCTGTATAATGATTTCCTTATGGTCTTTCGTTTCTTTCGTTTGCAGTCACGCCTCCGGCGTCAACCAGAGCTTTCATTCCACCGTGGCTGACTTACTCCACCGTGACTGACTTTGCAAGATTTCGCGGTTGGTCAACATCTTTGCCCTTGCATACAGCAATATGGTAGGCCAGCAGCTGCAGGGGTATTATAGTGAGCAGCGGCTCAAGGCACTCTATTGTGTCGGGCACCTCCAGCACTTCGTCTGCAATCCGGCTTATTGTCTCATCGCCTTTGGACACTATTGCTATGAGTTTGCCCTTGCGTGCTTTCACCTCCTGTATGTTGCTCAGCACCTTCTCGTACATGGCATTGTGTGTGGCGATGACCACCACAGGCATGTCTGAGTCTATTAGTGCTATGGGGCCGTGTTTCATCTCTGCGGCAGGATAGCCTTCTGCATGGATATAGCTTATTTCCTTGAGTTTCAAGGCTCCTTCCAATGCTATCGGATAGCTGTAGCCGCGTCCGAGATACAGGAAATTGCGGGCGTAAGTAAACGTCCGGCTGAGGTCGCCTATGCGGTTGTTAAGCTTCAGCACCTCTTCCATCTTGCCCGGAATGGCGTGCAACTCTTTCACCACGTGCAGATATGTTTCCTTGCTTATTGTTCCCTTTTCCTTAGCCAGGGCCAAGGCCAACATGGAAAGTACGGTTACCTGTCCGGTGAAGGCTTTTGTCGAGGCCACGCCAATCTCAGGGCCAACGTGGATGTATGATCCCGTGTTGGTGGCGCGCGGTATGCTTGAACCTATCGCATTACATATTCCGTATATGAAAGCTCCGTTTTCCTTGGCGAGCTTTATCGCCGCAAGTGTATCTGCAGTCTCGCCGCTCTGCGAGAGGGCTATCACCACATCGTCAGGCGTTATCACGGGATTGCGGTAGCGGAACTCCGATGCGTATTCCACCTCTACCGGTATGCGGCAGAGGCTCTCTATCATCTGTTTTCCGATGAGTCCTGCGTGCCATGATGTTCCGCACGCCACGATAACGAACCGTTTGGCGTTGAGCAGCTGCTTCTTGTAGTCAATTACTGCACTTAGCACAACATTGTCTGTCTCGACATTCACTCGTCCACGCATACAGTTGGTCAGACAGGCGGGCTGTTCAAAGATTTCCTTGAGCATGAAGTGTGGGTAACCACCTTTCTCAATCTGTCCGAGATTGATGTCTACCGTCTGTATTTCCGGACTTAGCTTGCGGTTAAGTATATTTACTACTTTGAGTTCCTCGCCGCGACGTATTACCGCGATGTTGCCGTCGTCGAGGTACACCACCTTGTCCGTGTATTCCACTATCGGACTTGCATCGGAGGCAAGGAAGAACTCGTCGTCGCCAATGCCCACCACGAGCGGACTTTGCTTGCGTGCAGCAATTATCTGGTCAGGGTCGCGCTTGTCGAGAATCGCTATGGCATAGGCTCCGATGACCTCGTGGAGAGCCAACTGCACGGCGGTAAGCAGGTCAAGGTTCTTGCGCTCCTGTATGTATTCCACCAATTGCACGAGCACTTCCGTGTCGGTGTCGGAGCGGAACTTTACACCTTTGGACATCAACTTGTTCTTCAGGTCTGCAAAGTTCTCTATTATTCCATTGTGGATGATGGCGAGGTTCTTCGACTGCGAGTAGTGAGGGTGGGCGTTCAGAGCTGACGGTTCGCCGTGGGTGGCCCATCTGGTGTGGGCGATGCCCACAGTTCCCGTTGTGTCCTTGTCCTGACAATATGCCACAAGGTCGTCCACCTTGCCCTTGGTCTTGCACACGTTGAGGTCGCCGTTTGAGTTTATGAGAGCCACACCGGCACTATCATAGCCTCTGTATTCCAGCCGTCGAAGTCCTTTTATCAATATAGGGTAGGCCTCTTTTTTACCTATGTAACCTACTATTCCACACATTATTCAAATCCTTTCTATTTGAAAAACGTTCATTTAAACAGAAGGGGGAACGGCCTTTAGCTCCATTCTCCCTTTTATTCTTTATTTGTGAAGTATGTTGTAAAGCAGCGAGGTCAACGATATGAGAATCGATGTTGCTGAGAACCACAACGAGGTCATGCTACCCACGCTGGAGTTTTGTGCCTTCACTTTGTTCGGCTCCACATATACTATGTCGTTTTGCTGAAGATAGTAGTAAGGCGAGTTAATCAGGTTGGCATCGTTCAGGTTGAGCACGTGTATTGATTTCTCGCCTGTGGAGTCTTCCCTAATCAGCTTCACATTGTTGCGCACACCGTATATGGTCAAGTCACCAGCCTGTGCGAGTGCTTCCAATATGGTTATCTTCTCGTTGCTCACGGTGTACATTCCCGGACGGGTTACTTCGCCGATTACTGAAATCTTGTAGTTGCTCATGCGTACTGTGACGATGGGTCTTTCCGACTCACTCATGTACGGCTTGATTTTTTCAAATATGAGTTTCTCGGCCTCCGACTTGGTCAGCCCTCCCAAGTGAATCGTTCCTACTTTGGGAAACTCGATGTTGCCTTCGTTGTCCACCAGATAGCTCTGCAACATCATCTGGCTGTAAGTGCTTCGCGACCCCTGGCTCAACGCCGTGTTTACCGTCAGATTGAAAGGGATGGCTGCATCGCCGTCGGTGGTGTTGACAGTTATGGTAAGAATGTCCTTAGGCATTATTCGCGCGTCATACAGTACTCGCGAAGAATCGAGGTTTACCGAGGAACTGTTTTTAAAATAGGCTACGTCTTTGGTGCTTGAACAGCTACCGAACAATGCCATTGCGACCACTAAAGCCGAAGGCAGAAACAAATGTCTTTCAAGTTTCATCGTTGTAGGATTCGGGTTTGTCGTTTGCAAAATTACACCATATTTTCTGAATGAGCAAGAAAACGGTAAAGTAATAGGATTGAAACACGACGTTGCCCAAGCGTTTTCTGTAGAAGACTTTTCCACTATGCCGGAAGCCCCGGATGTTTACAGTCCATACCCCGGCTGTTCAGACGTCAAAAACAGGCTGTTCAGGACCCGCACCCCGGACATTTACGTCTGTTTTCTTCCGTCCTTTGATGTTCTGGCCACCACCAACACGCTCGCTTCATACAGCATCCACATGGGCAAAGCCACCAGCAGCAAAGTGAAAACATCTGACGTGGGAGTTATTACTGCGGCCACTACCAGAATAACCACTACGGCGTGCTTGCGGTAACGGCGCAAAACTCCGGCGGAAAGCAGTCCCATTCGGGCAAGAAGCCACGCCACTATGGGTATTTCGAACACCATTCCCATGGCCAGACTAAGTGTTACCAAGGTGGAAATGTACGAGTCGAGGGTTATCATGTTGCCCACTTCGGGGCTAACCTGATAGGTTCCGAGAAAGCGGAAGGTAAACGGAAAAATCAGAAAATAGCTTAGCAGCACGCCAACGACCGACAGAGCGTAGCCGAAGCCCACGGCTCTTACAGCACATTGCCGTTCTGCCGAATAGAGAGCCGGCGAAACAAAGCGGAAAAGCTCATAGACGATGTAAGGCGAGGCACACATGAGGGCAGCATAGGCCGCTGTCTTCATGTGCAGGACGAACTGTCCGGCAAGTCCGGTATTGATTAGCTGTACGGAGAAGTCTCCCATTGGCTGGCCGAACAGCTCACCCACGGCACGGAACAGCCTGTATGTGACAAAGCCGGAGTCCTTCGGGGCAAGCACAACGGCAAAGAGCGCGTCCTTAAAGCAAAAGGCCACGCAGCCGAACACGACAGTCACGACGGCCACCCGTATGAGTGCCGCCCGCAACACGTCAAGATGTTCCCAAAAGGACAGCTTGTCCGCATCCGTGTTCATGCCTTTATTCCTTGTCGTCCTGTTTCTTCTCCCGGTCTTTGTCCCCGGATTCGTCGTCAATACCGTTCATCCCGTCCTTGAAAGAGCGCACGCCTTTGCCCAGTCCCTTCATCATTTCGGGGATTTTCTTGCCGCCGAAAAGCAGCAGAATGATGAGAACTATGAAAATAAGTTCTTGTGTTCCAATTCCAAACATATTACTTCCGAATTAAATGTTTAATGACTAAATATCCTCCAAACACCTGCATGAACATGCCTGGAAGACCTATTCTGAAGTCCTGCATGGCCGCATAGAGGCTTCCTGCGCAGACCCATTCGGCCAAAGCCCCCGCCATTTGGTAGGTCAACACCACAGCTGCCAGCAGCAACACGCTGACCGATTGCGAACGGGAAGCCGCATAGCCAGCAGCCAAGGCCAGGAAAACCGACTTTAATGTGATGGCCGGCAGGGCGGAAACGGGCGGCATGGCAAACAGGAGAGAGTTGACAACGGGCGAAAGCAGGGCGGTAAGCAGTCCTACCTTCCATCCATATTTGTAAGCTCCCACGAGCGTGAAGAAGTAAATGGGCAACCAGGTCACTCCGCCTTGCGGAACAAGGTGGCACAACTGGGGCAACAGGATGTTGCCAACGGCAAACATGGCGGCGGCAACATAGGTCTTTGCCTCCGAATAAGTATAGGAATAGAGTTTGACTGTAGTTTGCATAAAAGCTTGTTTGTTTATGAGGTTAAGAATGTTATACTGGCGAATGTCGTGACGCTGGGCATCGGGTCGCCTTGGTTAATCTTGTTCTTTTGCATCAGAAGGTCATTACAATATTTCATTACAATATTGAGTCTATTCGTTTTTCTTCTGTTCTTTGATGAATTGCTTTATTGCAGCAACACATTCGTCCACCGAAACACAGTCCTTGCAGCGAGTTTCCAGCGGACACCAGCCTGTGCGCCGGCGGTTTTCGATGTACGGAACGAGTGTTTCGCAATCCAGTTCCACTCCGTTTTGCCTTAAAAGTTCTGAGGCAAACTCCGAAGCGACAACGGCAAAAACCTTCCGCACGCCGCCTTTCACCATCAAAGCCGCTGCGGCCTTGCCAACAACCTTGTCAGCAACTTCAGCCATGTACAGCATTTCCGGATTTTCGGCCACCAGCCTGTACAAGTCAGACACGCCACATCCGTCGTATGCGTGTACCGTTCCGTTATCAACAACGAGCGAGTGACCGCCCGTCTTCAGTATCTCTGCCAAACGGTTCTTCATGCGTTGTCCTGTTTAAGTTGTTCGGCAAACTGGTCTATCCGCTGCATTTCCTTCGGGATAATGATTCTTTGCGGACAATGGCTCACGCACTTTCCGCAGCCTATGCAATGGCTTGCCTGTCGCAAACGCGGCACGCTACGGTCGTAGCCCACAAGGAAAGCACGTCGCGCCCGGCGGTAGTCGGGATCCGTATTGCCTTTGTTCGGGAGGTTACCTTCCTTTATGCACTTGTTGTAATGGGAGAATACGGCCGGAATGTCTATGCCATACGGACAGGGCATACAGTAGTTGCACTCGTTGCACGGTATGGTCTTGAGGTTGTAGATGTCCCTTGCAATGTCCATGAGGAAGTCATTTTCCTCGCTTGTCAGCGGTTTCAACGGCGAATACGTGCACAAATTCTCGCGCAAGTTCTCCATATACGTCATTCCGCTAAGCACAGTAAGCACTCCGTCGGGCGTACCTGCAAACCGGAAAGCCCAGCTTGCCACGCTCTTTTCCGGTTCTCTCGCCTTCATTTTCGCCACGATACTGTCGGGCACGTTGGCAAGACGGCCACCGAGAAGTGGTTCCATGATGACCGCAGGGATGTGTCTTTTGTGCAGCTCGCCGTAGAGATACACAGCGTCGGTGTTGCGCTCGTTGATTTCATCGGCATAGTTCCAGTCGAGATAGTTAAGCTCTATCTGTGCGAAATCCCAGTGGTAACGCTTCTCGTCGTGCCACTTCAGGGCAAGGTCGAAGCACTTTATGTCACCATGATACGAGAATCCGAGGTTGCGTATGCGCCCCTTTTGCTTCTGTTCCACCAGCCAGTCAAGTATTCCGTTGTCTATGTAGCGGCTGTAGAAGTCGGCCATACCGTCGCCACCCATGCCTATGGCGTGCAGAAGGAGGTAGTCCACATAGTCCACCTGCAACTCTTTCAGGGAGTTTTCAAACATTTCCTGCGATGCTTCCCTGCTCCAGGTTTCCGGCGAAAAGTTGGATAACTTGGTGGCTATGTAATATTCCGACCTCTTGTGACGGTGGAGTGCGATGCCCGTGGCACGCTCCGACAGCCCCCGACAGTAGGCTGGCGACGTGTCGATGTAGTTCAGACCATGTTCAAGTGCATAGTCTATCTGTCTGTTCACCATCTCCTGGTCTATTGGAGCGTCGGGATTTTCGCGTGCGGCATCCCCTGCGATTGTCGGCAGACGCATCATTCCGTAGCCGAGAATAGACACCTTTTCGTTGGTATTAGGATTGGTGCGGAATGTCATCTTGCCCTTTTCTGGCTCCAAGTCTGCCGTATGGCCGGCCTGTCCCTTGCTCTTGCAAGCGGTCAGCAGCCCTGTTGCGGCCAGCGTACCGCCGCCCAAGACCTTGAGGAAGGTTCGTCTGTTCAAGTCTTTCGCCATTGTCTTAATCTTTATAAGGTGGGTCTGAAACTTTATATGTTGTATTTTGAAACAGTTGTCGGTGCATCTCGACTGTCAAAGTCATACTATGCGGTGTCTCTCGTGTCCTTCCACATACATTGCGCTGAACGGTCGCACCGGGCAAAGATGTTCACAGGCTCCGCAACCGATGCACCGAGCTGTATTTACCACGGGGATTTTTGGCGACTGAGCGTCTTTTGGATTGGAAGAAACCATCATTATCGCACCCACAGGGCAATGTCTGGCACAGTTGCCGCACTCTACACCATCGGCCACAGGCAGGCAATTCTGCCTTATCCACACGGCATGGCCTACCTGGATGGCTGACTTGTCGGCCTTGGTTATGAGCTTTATGGCACCCGTGGGGCACACTTCGCTGCAACGGGTACACTCCGGACGGCAATAACCGCGCTCGTATGACATTACGGGCTGCATGAATTTCATTATGGAAGTCTGCGGACGGAGCACATCGTTGGGACAGACAGACACGCAAAGCTGGCAAGCTGTGCAATGGCGGGCCATGTTTTCGGCCGACAAAGAACCGGGGGGCGTTATGGGAGTGGTGCGTTCGGGCTGCTTCTTGTCTTCGATAACGGCCAGTCCTCCGTCCACTTTCTTCTTTCCCTGCGCCAATGCGGCAGCCGTAGCGGCCAGGGCTGTGCCCAAGAGAAACGAGCGGCGCGAAGCGTCCACACCATTCTTCTCTCCGTTTTCGTGCCCTGCACAGTTGGCAACGGTCTCATTTTTGGTGGCGGCAGTCTTTCCTACAGCCGTTCTACCGTATTTTATGGCGTTTTTGTGGCACTTGTCTATGCAGTCGCCGCACACTACGCATCGCGAATAGTCAATCTTGTGATTTTTGAAGTCGATACATGAAGCCTTACAAGCCCTTGCACACAAGCCGCATTGGCTGCATTTGTTACCGTCGATGCCCACTTTCAGCCAAGAGAAGCGTGACAGGAAGCCCAGAACTGTGCCTACGGGACAAACCGTGTTGCAGTATGTGCGTCCGTTGCGCCACGCCAACACCACAAGCACGACAAGGGTGACGGCGGCAACCAGTAGGGTAGGCACACTTCGCAGCCACACTTCGCGTTCATAGAAAGCATAGCTGTCCGCACGGGCGGCCAACATGGCGAGGAGATTGTTGCCACATACGTACAAAGGTGAAAGGATATTCTGCACTATCCGCCCATAAGAACTGTAAGGGGCGAGTAGTGCCACAAACGAACCGACGCCCAGAACCATGGCCAATACAAAGGCTGCAAGCACCGAATAGCGCAGTATTGACTTGGCAGGAGAGTAGTTGAAACGGCGTTTCTTGCCTTTATAACGTCCGCACACCCACGACACGAAGTCCTGAAACACGCCCAAAGGACAGACAACCGAACAGTAGATGCGCCCGAACACAAGCGTCAGCACAACAAGTGCGGCAACCACGCCAACATTCAGAGCCAGTACTGCCGGAAGAAACTGTACTTTGGCCAGCCAACCGAACCATATATGGAGTGTGCCTGTAAAGTCCAGGAACAATGCCGTGATGAGAAAAGCCGTGAAAACGGCAAGCGTCAATCGGATTTTGCGTAACATAAAGTATTTCGTTTAGGCGGATTCCGAAACCGATGTCTGCCCCTGTCCACGGCGGCCGTTCCCTTTATCCGCCGCCGATGGTGCTCCAGACCCGTTTCTCTGGATGCAAAGATAAACATAAAGGAAGCATTGGGGCGTTATCTCTTTTACTTTTTATCATACCATTATTACTTTTGCGCACCCGTCATTCGCAAAGTTTCCGCCCAATAAATTACTCAGTCTCCGGTCTTGAACTTGACCACAAGGGGCAGGTGGTCGCTTGTTCCGCCTGTCTGATAACGTTTGCCGAGGTATGTTCGGTGCGGTTTCCAGCCTCCGTAACGGTTGTCTCGCTCAAGCAGAAAGGGGGCGTCGTTGACGAAAGCGGTATGGACAAAGGGGAGTAGGGCAGGGTTTACGAACACGTGGTCGATGCTTTGCCACCAGCCGTCGTAGCAGTATGTCCCACCAGCCCCGTTGTTTCCTACGGCTTCGGCGGTGACATCGGTCATCCCGTGTGTCGTGATGTAATGCAAAGACCGTTCGCCTGTATAGGCGTTGAAGTCGCCTGCGACAATAACCTTGGCCTCAGGCGAGACGCAACGCAGCGAATCTATGGCCTTGCAGAGCCTTTCAGCCACGGCCATGCGGAACGGACGCGAATAGCTTTCGCCGCCGTAACGGCTCGGGGCATGAACTGCAAAGATGTGTAGGGTGTCGCCCCGGGCGGTGCTTCCGGCCACATAAAGTATGTCGCGAGTGGAGCGCATGCCCTTTGTCGGTTCCACACGCAGCGGCCAGTGGCGTATTGGCAGGAAAGAAAACGTGTGGTACATTATGGCAACGTTGATGCCACGGTTGTCGGGGGAGTTCGTTATCAGGTAGTCATAGTTCAGGTTGCGCAGCAGGGAACGTCGGGTGAGGTCGTGCATTACGCTGTCATTCTCAACCTCACACAGCACAACAATATCGGGAATGCCTAAGTTTGCCGAGTCGTCGCAGCAGGATATTATGGCGCGGCCTATGGCATCGAGCTTGCGGCGATAACGGTTTGGTGTCCAGTGGCGGACGGATTGTGGCAAAAACTCGACATCATCCTTCAGACTGTCGTGGCGACAGTCAAACAGGTTCTCACAGTTAAGCTCCACAAACGTGAGAAATGAGGCGAGGAGTATGGCTGAAAACATAACTCAAGTGCGGTTTTTCCGATACAAGGCTTTGTCATGAGTGGCTGCAAGTTACACTTGCCACTACTGCGAAAGAGTAGCCGAAAGGTCTTTCCCTAAAGGGTGGTTTATAAATTACCGCCGTAAAAGATATGGGCAGATACTCTTTCGGACAATGCCGTGTATCTGCCCATATATGGTCGCGAAAGCAACGGTTATTTACCGCACTACTGTCGGTTTTGTTGCTATGCTGTTGTCGGTTTTGTTGATTAGTTAACCTTCTTTCCTGTGGCGTCAAAGGCGAAAGTATCTGTCTCGTTGAATTCGCCTTCCTTTATAGTCTTGATAAACTCAGGTACGTTTTCGGCAATTGTTTTGCCCATTATGCCGTTTTGTCTGATTCCACCTACATTTTCATCTGCTTTGTCGTAGAAAGCATAGGTATACAAGCTTCCGGCGAAGAAGGTGATATTTTCATTCGAAGCCATGCCTGCGCTGTCTCGCACCGTGATGATTTTCTTGAAGGTAAATGTAGCAGGCAATTTGGAAGACAGAGTCTTGCTCCACTCAGTTGACTTGACTGTGTCGGTTTTTTCGCCCGTTCCGTCATTGTATTTTACTGTAATATCACAGTATTTAAGCATGGCTTCTGTTTCACTAAAGCTCATTTTGATTTTCACAGAAGCTGGTATCGTGTCAGAAACCGTGCTGCCTCCGCCTGTTCCGTTTGAGCTATTGTCATCGTCACCACAGCTGGTAAACATTGTCACACTCATTGCGCAGCAAATAGCGGCTGCAAATGTCATTAAAAACTTCTTCATGTTCCTTTTCCTTTAATGTTTTAATTGTTAATAATGGGTTACATTTCCCCGTAAATCGCCGCAAAGGTAATACTTTTCGTGCAAGTAACCGATAAAACCATCTGAAAGAAGATATGGGCAGGTACTCTTTCGGACAATGCCGTGTACCTGCCCATGTATGGTTGCGAAAGCAACGGTTATTTACCGCAATGCTGTCGGTTTTGTTGTAGTACTGTCTGACTTGTCAACCCAGTTGCCTTTGGCATCATAGGTGAAATCCACATCCTTGTTGAGCTTGCCAGCATTTATGTATTCAATAAGCTTAGCAATCTTTGCAGTTTTTGTTGGTTCACCCAATATGTTGAATGTTGTCCTTTTACCAGTATCTTCTCCAGCTGCATTGTAGAAAGCACGGATGTACGAGTATCCGGCATAGAAGCTAATGGAGTCAGCCGCAGCCATACCCGCACTGTCTCTCAGGGTTACGATTTTCTTGAACGAAATCGAACAAGGCAGCTTTGCGGACAGAACTTTCGTCCACTCCGTTGTTTTAAGTGTGTCGGTTTTTTCGCCCGTTCCGTCATTGTATTTCATCGTAACGTCACAGTATTTCAGAATGTCCTCTGTTTCTTTAAATGTCATGCTGACTTTTATAGAAGCCGGTATCGTATCAGAAACCGTGCTGCCTCCGCCTGTTCCGTTTGAGCTATTGTCATCGTCACCACAGCTGGTAAACATTGTCACACTCATTGCGCAGCAAATAGCGGCTGCAAATGTCATTAAAAACTTCTTCATGTTCCTTTTCCTTTAATGTTTTAATTGTTAATAATGGGTTACATTTCCCCGTAAATCGCCGCAAAGGTAATACTTTTCGTGCAAGTAACCGATAAGCAACGTTCAAAAGTATCTTTAGGCAAACTACAGTCTGTTGCCTTCCTTTGGAAACACGACTGTAGGTTTGTAGGTCTTGGCTTCCTCAAAGTCCATTAAGGCGTATGCGATTACTATGCACACGTCGCCCACCTGTACCTTTCGTGCAGCCGCGCCGTTTAGGCACACACACCCGGAGCCTCGCGTACCTTTTATTATGTATGTCTCAAACCGCTCTCCGTTGTTGTTGTTCACTATCTGAACCTTCTCGCCTGCTATAAGTCCGGCGGCATCCATCAAGTCTTCGTCGATGGTTATGCTGCCCATATAGTTGAGGTTGGCCTCGGTAACGGTGACGCAATGCAGCTTTGACTTCAACACTTCTATCATCATAGCCCCTTGTATTTTATGTGGTCTATAAGTCGTATCGGAGTCTTTCCGCAATAGACTGTTATGCAGCCCACAACGTAGTCCGTATCGTTCCAGTCCGAGATGTCTTGCAGAGTGTTGCCGTCCACAATCGAATAGTATTCCACTTCAAGTCCGTCCACGGCGTTAATGTCGCTTACGACCTTGTCGTGAGTTTCTCCAACGGTATGGTTCTTGGCGTATTCCACACTCGCTTTCAAAGCCTTGTATATGTTCGGGGCAATGCTGCGCTCGTCTTTCGACAGAAGGGCATTGCGGCTTGAACGTGCCAGTCCGTCGGTGTCGCGCACTATCGGGCATTCCACAATTTCAACGCCGAGTCCAAGGTATCTTACAAGAGCCTTGACCACGGCTATCTGCTGCCAGTCTTTCTCGCCGAAATAGGCTTTTTGCGGACGCACTATGTAGAACAAACGGCTCACAACCTGACACACTCCGTTGAAATGGCCGGGACGGTGGGCACCTTCCATTACGCTTGTCACGGGCGGAAAGTCAAACTGACGCCTGTCGGGTGTCGGATACATCTCCTCTACCGAGGGAGCCAGCACATAGTCTGCACCGCATTTCTCCAGCAAGCGGCAGTCTGCATCAAGGTCTCGGGGATAGTTATTCAAGTCGTTTTTGTCGTTGAACTGGGTCGGATTGACGAATACGGAGACAACTGTGACATCATTGTCGCCGACGCTCTTGCTCACAAGCGAGGCGTGTCCTTCATGCAAGGCTCCCATAGTAGGCACAAGCCCGACCGTTTTCCCCTCCTTGCGCACCTCAAAAAGCTTGTTCTGAAGAGCAACTATACTGTTAAATACTTCCATTTCTTATAACGTATCTATACGTATTAAACCGAAATTCGGGTGCAAAATAACAACATTTTCGTCAAACACGGTAAGAAACGCTGTGGAAATATGAAGTATACACGGATAATTTTGAATACTTGCTTGTCTCTTTTCTGCAAGAAACGTCGCTTTTTCCCCATGACGCCAATACTTCCGCTAAGCCGCCACAATGTGCGTAACCGTTCAGTTCACCACGGGTGCAGCATCCCGAACGAATCCCGAAGGCATCCCGAACAAAAACAAAGTCAAGAATTGGGGAATTTGAGAATGTTGCGCCTGCTGAGTTTGCTGCACATGGGCTTGTCGGCTCAACGCAATTCCCTGACCTTGGCCTTTCCGCTTTGCGTAGGTGACCGTTGGTTTGGAGCGTGAGCTACTATGCAGGACTACCGCTGAACAGTTGCCAATGTGCGTAAGAATGTAAAAACACGCTAAAAAACGAGGATGAAATTTACTTTTTTCATATTTAACCATTATTTTTGCACAATAACAATATATGTGTAATTGGCTCTAACGGGAGTCACGGCAAAAAGACGATGGACAAATCATGGTTTGGACTTTGCCGTATTCACACACTTTTCGGTAAACCTCGTCATCATTTCCAGTCGCAACGACTGCACTACAGACTTGCCCATAGAGGAGGAAACATTCACCGGAGAAATAAAGAAACACGATAACGAAAAAACTCAAGACCATAAAGGAATAAGGAAAATAATGAGAAAAAGAGAATGGAAAAGGATTGAAAATTTCGATTTCAAGGAGATACTTTTCGAAGAATTTGACGGTATTGCCAAGATAACAATCAACCGTCCGAGATACCGCAATGCGTTCACGCCGCTCACAACTGCCGAGATGTCGAAGGCTTTGGCGTGGTGTCGCGAGGCGCAACGCATAGGTGTGGTCATACTGACCGGTGCCGGCGACAAGGCTTTCTGCTCAGGTGGCGACATGAACGTGAAGGGACGCGGCGGCTATGTGGGCAACGACGGTGTGCCAAGACTAAATGTGCTCGATGTGCAGAAGCAGATACGCTCGCTGCCAAAGCCGGTGATTGCGATGGTAAACGGCTATGCCATAGGCGGCGGACACGTGCTTCACATAATGTGCGACCTGACAATTGCTTCTGAAAATGCCGTGTTCGGACAGACAGGTCCCAAGGTAGGCTCGTTTGACGCCGGCTTCGGTGCCAGCTATCTCGCCCGAATAGTGGGACAGAAGAAGGCGCGTGAAATATGGTTCATGTGCCGACAGTACAGCGCCGTGGAGGCTGAGCGGATGGGAATGGTTAACAAGGTAGTGCCGTTTGACCGCCTCGAAGACGAATGTGTGGAATGGGCGCAGACCATGATGGAGCGCAGCCCGTTGGCTCTGCGCATGATAAAGGCTGGACTCAACGCCGAACTTGACGGACAGGCCGGAATACAGGAACTGGCAGGCGACGCCACAATGCTCTACTACTTCCTCGATGAGGCGCAAGAGGGCGGCAAGGCATTCCTTGAAAAGCGCAAGCCCGACTTCAAAAAATATCCCAAATTACCATAAAACCGCAACCGTTTTTTCAACCATGGACAGGTACAACATCTCCATTACCAGGCGTATACTGCACTTCAAACAGCCTGCCCGCACATCGCGTGGCGTTTATACCACACGGCAAATATGGCTTGTAGAACTCACATCGCCCGACGTTCCGGGAGCAAAAGGCATCGGCGAGTGTGCCCCTCTTCCCGACCTTAGCTGCGATGCTGCGCCCGACTATGAAGACCTGTTGCGTGGTTTCTGTCGTCAGTTTGTGCAGGAAGGACGCATAGACCGCAAGGCCATGCTCAACTATCCGTCCATGTTGTTCGGGATGGAAACGGCCCTGCTCCAGTTCAACAACGAGAAAAAAATGCTGGAACAGGGGCTTGACCCTGGCGCGGCTCCCGTACCTCTTATATTCAACACACCATTCAGTCGTGGCCGGGAGGGAATACCCACCAATGGACTGGTGTGGATGGGCGACAAAAAGGAGATGGACGACCGCACGGAAGTCAAACTTCTGGAAGGGTTCCGTTGCATAAAGCTGAAAATAGGTGCGATAGACTTTGCCGACGAAGTGGCGTTGATAAAGAAGATACGCCACCTGTTCTCTCCGGAACTTGTGGAACTGCGTGTTGATGCCAACGGAGCGTTTCCGTGCGACAAGGCATCCTACATGCTTGAGCTGCTTTCCCTGTTCAAAATCCACTCCATAGAACAGCCCATAAAGCAAGGCCAGTGGGAGGAGATGGCACGGTTGTGCCGCAACTCCAAACTGCCAATAGCTCTCGACGAGGAACTCATAGGCATCAACGAGCGCAGCAAGAAGAAGCGGATGCTCGACATCATTAAGCCTGCCTACCTTGTGCTGAAGCCGTCGCTGCACGGTGGAGTACACGGCGTGACCGAATGGGTGAAACTGGCGGAAGAGAGGGGCATCGGCACTTGGATAACGAGTGCACTCGAAAGCAATATCGGACTGAACGCAATAGCACAGTTGACCGCACATTTGTATGGCCGCAAAATAAAGACGCCGCAAGGTCTGGGCACAGGACAGCTGTTTACCGACAACTTCCCGATGGCTTTGGAAATAAGAGGCGCAAAGCTCTGGGTCATTAAACAGGACTAATCCGCCGGGAAACACACACGCAATGACAATAGAACAATTTATGGCGGAATGGCACGCCCCGTCGCCCCTGATGCTTGTACACACGAGCGGCTCAACGGGAAAGCCAAAGCCGCTGTGGGTGGAGAAGCGACGCATGGAGGCTTCGGCACGCACTACCTGCAACTTTCTCGGTCTCAAGCCGGGCGACACGGCTCTTCTCTGCATGTCGCTCAACTATATTGCTGGCAAGATGATGGCCGTAAGGGCAGAGGTGTGTGGCCTTAGGCTGATAAGTGTAGCACCCTCGTCTCATCCTCTGGCCACGCTTGACCATGCCCCGACGTTCGCAGCAATGGTTCCCATGCAGGTGTTTGAGAGCCTTAGGGTTGAACGTGAGCGAAGACTGCTGCGCCAGATACGTCATTTAATTATAGGTGGCGGGGCGGTGGACGAGGCTCTGGCCGATGAACTGCGCACGTTTCCCAATGCTGTGTGGAGCACCTACGGCATGACGGAAACCCTTTCGCACATAGCCATGCGGCGGTTGAACGGTCCGAAAGCGAGCGAATGGTACGAGCCGATGGATGGGGTGGAGGTGCATACCGACGGAGACGGATGCTTGGTTGTAAATGCTCCAAGCGTGTGCAGCACGGTTCTTACCACCAACGACTGCGCCGTCATGGCTGAAGACGGCCGGCACTTCCGTATAACAGGCCGCAAGGACAATGTCATATGCAGCGGCGGCATAAAGATTCAGACCGAGGAGGTGGAGCAAAAGCTGAAGCCGCATGTTGAAACTGTCTTTGCCATAACCAAAGCGCACGATGAAAAGCTGGGCGAAGCCGTTGTGCTGATGGCCGAGAATGTGGCGGACATGGAGACCATCCGCGCCATTTGTCACCAACAACTGCCGCGCTACTGGCAACCACGTCACTACCTGTCTGTGGAAAAACTGCCGCTCACCGGCACCGGAAAGCCGGCCAGACAACAGATAGAACTCTTGGCGCAGACTCTGTTGGGCAGCGTCAAGCAGAAATAAATGCCCGGTGGTGTTTGTTCAAATGCTTTCCAAGAGTTTCCGAATATCCTTTCAAGAGTTTCCGAATATCCTTTCAACAGTTTCCAAACACCTTTCAACAGTTTCCAAATACCTTTCAACAGTTTCAGAAACACACCTGCAATACAGGACAAAATACACACTCACGATACAAAACCAAACGACATTATGCCGATAATAGAAATAGACTCGCTTGCCCATAGTGGCGTTGAAGTGTTCAGTTCTCTGACCGAAGCTCAACTGCGAAACCGCATAGACCCCGCCAAAGGCATCTTCATAGCCGAAAGTCCCAAGGTTATAAGGGTAGCCATGGCCGCCGGATATGAGCCGTTGGCTCTGTTGTGCGAGCGGAAGCACATCACAGGAGACGCGGCCGACATCATAGCGAGCTGCAACGACATACCAGTATATACAGGAAGCAGGGAACTGCTTGCCAGTCTGACCGGTTACACTCTTACACGAGGTGTTCTGTGTGCCATGCGCCGGCCTGTTGTGCCCACAGTAGAAGAGGTTTGCCGAAACGCAAGGCGGGTTGTGGTAATTGACAATGTTGTAGACACAACCAATATCGGTGCAATATTTCGCTCGGCAGCCGCTTTGGGCATCGACGGCGTGCTGCTCACCTCCACCTCGTGCGACCCTCTGAACCGCAGGGCGGTGAGAGTGTCTATGGGTTCGGTGTTTCTCGTGCCGTGGACTTGGGTAGACAATCCCGTGGCGACGCTGAAGGAGCAGGGATTCAAGACGGCCGCAATGGCACTAAGCGACAATTCTGTATCGCTGAACGACCCCAAGCTCAACGCAGAACAGCGGTTGGCCATCATCATGGGCAACGAAGGCGACGGTCTGACGGCCGATGTTATTGCCCAATCCGACTATGTGGTGCGCATACCGATGGCACACGGAGTGGACTCCCTCAACGTTGCGGCGGCGTCAGCCGTGGCTTTCTGGCAGCTGAGGAGCAAATGATTTCCCTCAAAATGCGCCGAGAAAGAGGGTGCTGGCGTTTTAGAAAGAAGTAAAGTAAAACTGTAGACAAAAAGAGGGTGCATTGTTTTCGACGCACCCTCTTTTAGTCTGGTAATTGGAGTATGTGGTTAATAGCTCCGGGCTATTATCACACGGCATTTTGCAGGTTTTCCACTCACCATGTCAACGCCCGGGGTTTGCTCATAGGCAAACGGCACGCAACGTATGGTGGCTTGTGTCTCTTCTTTTATCTTCGCCTCCGTCTCGGCTGTGCCGTCCCAGTGGCAAAGGAAGAAGCCTCCGTCCTTGATACGCTCCTTGAACTCCTCGTAGTTGTCACACTCGTAAACGCGTTCGTCGCGGTATTTGCGTGCTTTCTCGAAGATGTTCTTCTGTATGTCGTCAAGCAGTTTTTCTATGTGCTCCACTATTCCGTCCAAAGGCAACGTTTCCTTTTCGAGAGTGTCGCGGCGCATGATTTCAATAGTACCGTTTTCGAGATCGCGGCCACCCATAGCCAAACGCACAGGCACACCTTTCAGTTCGTAGTCGGCAAACTTGAAGCCCGGACGCTTGTTGTCTGCATCGTCATACTTGACACTTATGCCGGCCTTACGCAGCTTTTCCACCACGGGCAGGAGCTTTTCGCTGATTTCTGCCAGCTGCTCCGGGCCTTTGCTGATGGGGATTATCACCACCTGTATGGGGGCGATGCGCGGAGGCAGCACCAGTCCGTTGTCGTCGGAGTGGGTCATTATGAGTGCTCCGATGAGGCGTGTGGACACTCCCCACGACGTTGCCCATACGTATTCGGGCTTGTTTTCCTTGTTGAGGTAGGTCACGTCGAACGCCTTGGCGAAGTTTTGTCCGAGGAAGTGGCTCGTTCCACTCTGCAAAGCCTTGCCGTCTTGCATCATGGCCTCTATGGTATACGTGTCAAGTGCTCCGGCGAAACGCTCGGTCTCGCTCTTTACGCCCTGCAACACCGGTACAGCCATCCACTCTTCGGCAAACTCTGCATACACATGCAGCATCTTCTGTGCTTCTGCTTCAGCCTCCTCACGTGTGGCATGAGCGGTATGGCCTTCCTGCCAAAGGAACTCGCTGGTGCGGAGGAACGGTCTTGTACGCATCTCCCAACGCATCACGTTGCACCACTGGTTGCACATCAATGGCAGGTCGCGGTAAGAGTGAATCCAGTTGCGGTATGTATTCCATATGATGGTTTCGGATGTAGGTCTGATGATAAGCTCTTCGTCAAGCTTTGCAGCCGGATCCACCTCAACGCCGCTCTTGTCTTCCTTGGCGCGCAGGCGGTAGTGGGTCACAACGGCACACTCCTTGGCAAATCCCTCAACGTGTTCTGCCTCTTTGGAGAGAAACGACTTGGGGATGAGCAGAGGGAAATAGGCATTCTGTACACCTGTTTCCTTGAACATGCTGTCCAGCTGATGCTGCATTTTTTCCCATATCGCATATCCGTAAGGCTTTATCACCATGCAGCCTCTCACAGCCGACTGCTCCGCAAGGTCGGCCTTTACAACAAGGTCGTTGTACCACTGGCTGTAATTGTCGGCTCTTTTTGTTAACTCTTTTAATTCTTTAGCCATTTTGTATTGCTTTTTCCAGTTTTTCTGTGCAAAAGTAATAAAAAAACTTTGAACACTGTGACAAGAACAAATTAAAAGGGCTAACTTTGCAGACATTAGATTTTTAGGTTTAACATAAATAATCAAAAGATGAAAAATTTAAAAGTTTTAGCGGTAATTCTGAGCTTCGGCATTGTCCTGGCTTCATGTAACAACACACAGAAGGGTGCAGCCATAGGAACTGGAGGCGGTGCCTTGATCGGTGCCCTGATCGGCAAGGTGGCAGGAAATGCCGCAATAGGTGCAGCCCTCGGCGCAGCCGTAGGTGCAGGTACAGGCGCAATCATCGGCAAGCACATGGACAAGGTGAAGGCACAGGCCGCTGCCGTTGACAACGCACAGGTTCAGGAAGTGACTGACGCCAACGGACTGCAGGCTGTCAAGGTTACGTTTGACTCAGGCATACTGTTCGCCACAGGCGGTTCTACACTCAGCACTTCTGCAAAGAACTCTCTGAGCAAGTTCGCTTCTGTGTTGAAGAACAATACCGACTGTGATGTTGCCATATATGGCCACACCGACAATCAGGGATGGAAGAACTCTACCGCTGAGCAGAGCATCCAGAAAAACCAGACCCTCTCTGAGCAGCGCGCACAGGCCGTTTCAAGCTATCTCACAGCTCTTGGCGTGAACACAACCCAGATCAAGACCGTTGAGGGACAGGGACAGACCAACCCCGTGGCCGACAACTCTACCGCAGCTGGACAGCAGCAGAACCGTCGCGTGGAGGTTTACATGTATGCAAGCCAGGCCATGATACAGAAGGCCGAGAGCGGCACACTTCAGTAAAAAACCGGCGTTTTTTCAGAAACTCGCCGATACTCTCTGTAAAAGTATAAAGGAAACCTGCTCTTAAGATGATTTTTCTTAAGAAGATAAAGACAATTATCAAGTGGATGGTGGCAGCCTTTTTAGGCTCCACCATCCTTTCTGTTGTAGCCTTGCGCTTCGTCCCCGTATATTTCACTCCTCTTATGTTCATCCGTTTGGCAGAGCAAAAGGCCGAAGGCAAGGAACTTACGCTGCATCACAAGTGGGTGCCGCTGAAGGAAATGTCGCCCAACCTGCCCATTGCCGTGATGGCAAGCGAAGACCAGCGCTTTCTCACTCATCATGGTTTTGACTACAAGGCCATCGAACGGGCTGCACAGCGCAACATGAAGCATGAGGGCAAACGCAAACTTGGCGCAAGCACCATATCCCAGCAAACGGCCAAGAACGTGTTTCTATGGCCGGGACGCACATGGTTGCGCAAAGGACTTGAAGCCTATTTTACCGTATTGATAGAACTCACGTGGAGCAAACAGCGCATCATGGAGGTTTATCTCAACTCGATAGAAATGGGCGACGGGATATATGGAGCTGACGCTGTGGCGAAATGGCACTTCAAGTGCAGTGCCGACAAACTGACAAAGGTGCAGTGTGCTCTGATAGCCGCCACGCTTCCCAATCCGCGCAAGTTCAATTCGGCCAAGCCAAGCAGCTATATATTGACCCGCCGCGACAAAATCCTGCACGAAATGAAAGGCTTCGCTGAATTTCCGGCAGAGGGTGAGGACATGAAGTAATGTGCTTTTGTGGTCAAGACAGATTGCTTAGTCACAACAACATTGTTTCCTTTCCCACTCCCTTTGGATAGAACGCGGAAACAGTGTTTCCTGCCCCTTTCCGTTCGGAGTGATGCCAGAAACAGTGTTTCCAGCCCCTTCCCGTTCGGAATGATGCCAGAAACAGTGTTTCCAGCCCCTTTCCGTTCGGAGTGATGCCGGAAACAGCGTTTCCAGCACCTTTCTGTTCGGAGTGATGCCGGAAACAGCGTTTCCAGCACCTTCCCGTTCGGAGTGATGCCAGAAACAGTGTTTCCAGCACCTTCCCGATTGGAGTGATGCCAGAAACAGCGTTTTCAGCATCTTCCGACAAGGAATAGCGCGATTGTCATGCTACAAGCCTTTCGCGCAGATTTCCTTTATAATGCAGACGCTGGTTCTGACAACATTGCTGCAATGGACAAAATCGGAATTGAGCGTTTGGACGTTTAAAGAGTTTTGCTTAACTTTACCAACCGAAGGCGAAAAGCATCTGAAGGTCGTCAGCAAGAGAAATCGTCGCAGTGTTTTTTGTTCGCATAAAAAACAGGGGAAAGATACTGCGAAAACGTATTATAGGAAGTATATAAAATAACAATAGTAACAAGGACAAGGAGCGGCAATTATGGCAAACCGATATTTGTTGGGCTTTGATGTGGGCAGCAGTTCCGTCAAGGCTTCGCTTGTAGACGCCGACACTGGCAAATGCGCAGCCTCGGCATTCTTTCCGGACAAGGAAGCTCTGATAATTGCGCAGCGCAAGGGCTGGGCCGAGCAGGACCCGCAGTCGTGGTGGCGCTACGCAAAGCAGGGTCTGGCCAAAGTGATGGCCGACACAGGAGCCAAGGGAAGCGACATCAAAGCCATCGGAATATCCTATCAGATGCACGGACTGGTGTGTCTGGACAAGGAGATGAAGCCTTTGCGCAACGCCATCATCTGGTGTGACTCGCGCGCTGTGCCCTATGGCGACAAGGCTTTCGACGGCATAGGCCACGAAAAGTGCCTGTCGCACCTGCTCAACTCTCCGGGAAACTTCACGGCGGCAAAGCTCGCATGGGTGAAGGACAACGAGCCTGACACCTACGGAAGGATGCACAAAATGATGCTTCCGGGCGACTATCTTGCCCTATGTCTTAGCGGCGAGGCCAACACCACGGTGAGTGGACTGAGCGAAGGCATGTTCTGGGACTTCAAAAACGGGTGCGTGGCCGACTTCCTGCTCGACTATTACGGTTTCACCCCGTCAATTATCCCCGACATAGTGCCCACGTTCGGCGTGCAGAGCCGCGTGTCTGCACAGGCCGCAGCCGAAACCGGACTGGCCGAAGGCACGCCCATAACCTACAGAGCCGGCGACCAGCCCAACAACGCCCTTAGCCTAAACGTGTTCAATCCGGGCGAGATAGCATCCACTGCCGGCACGTCGGGAGTGGTTTATGGAGTGCTCGGCGAAGTGAATTACGACAGGAAAAGCCGCGTGAACACCTTTGCCCACGTCAACCACACGTCAGACCAGACGCGCCTGGGCGTGCTTCTGTGCATCAACGGCACGGGCATTCTCAACGCATGGGTGCGCCGCACGGTAGCACCGGAGGGCATCGGCTATGCCGAAATGAACGACTTGGCCGCAACTGTGCCCATAGGCAGCGACGGCGTTTCGGTCATTCCCTTCGGCAACGGTGCGGAGAGAGTGCTCGAAAACAGGGAGACGGGCTGCATTGTCAGCGGCATCAACTTCAACAAACACGGCAAGGCGCATATAATACGTGCCGCCCAGGAGGGCATAGTGTTCAGCTTCTGCTACGGCATGGAGGTGATGCGGCAGATGGGAATGGACATAAAGAAGATACACGCCGGGCGTGCCAATATGTTCCTAAGTCCGCTTTTCCGCGACACTCTGGCCGGAGTGAGCGGCGCAACCATCGAGTTGTATGACACCGACGGCAGCGTCGGAGCGGCCAAGGGTGCTGGCATCGGCGCCGGAATATACGCGGACCACAACGAAGCGTTCGCTTCATTGGAGCGGTTACAGGTAATTCGCCCCGACGAGAGCCGCGCCGAAGAGTATCAAACGGCCTATCAGGCATGGAAAGACCTGCTGGCAAAGAATGTGTAGAGAACAAACAAAAGTCAAGTGATAACTAAAAAGGTGCAAATCCTATGGACAGCACCGGAAACCTAAAAACATTCAATCATCATGGCAAAAGAGTATTTTCCTCAAATCGGCAAGATACCGTTTGAAGGCACAGAGAGTAAGAACGTATTGGCATTCCATTACTACGATGCCGATAAGGTTGTTATGGGCAAAAAGATGAAAGACTGGCTGAAATTCGCCATGGCCTGGTGGCACACTCTTGGCGGTGCGTCGGCTGACCAGTTCGGAGGACAGACACGAACCTACGAGTGGGACAAGGCAGACTGCGCCATCCAGAGGGCGAAGGACAAGATGGACGCCGGTTTCGAGATAATGCAGAAGCTCGGAATAGAGTACTTCTGCTTCCACGACGTTGACCTTGTCGACGAGGGCGCAACGGTTGAGGAGTATGAAGAGCGCATGAAGGCCATAACGGACTACGCCTTGGAGAAGATGAAGGCCACGGGCGTGAAACTGTTGTGGGGCACAGCCAACGTGTTCGGACACAAACGCTACATGAACGGTGCGGCTACAAACCCCGACTTCGACGTGGTTGCGCGCGCATCGGTGCAGATAAAGAACGCCATCGACGCCACCATCAAACTCGGAGGCACCAACTACGTGTTCTGGGGAGGCCGCGAGGGCTACATGAGTCTGCTCAACACTCAGATGCAGCGCGAGAAGAATCACCTCGCAACCATGCTCCGTGGCGCACGCGACTATGCCCGCAGCAAGGGCTTTACAGGCACATTCCTCATCGAGCCAAAGCCCATGGAGCCTACAAAGCATCAGTATGACGTGGACACGGAAACGGTTATCGGTTTCCTCCGTGCTAACGGTCTTGACAAAGACTTCAAGGTAAACATCGAAGTGAACCACGCAACGCTGGCCGGACACACCTTTGAACACGAACTGGCTGTGGCTGTTGACAACGGAATGTTGGGTTCCATCGACGCCAACCGTGGAGACTACCAGAACGGATGGGATACCGACCAGTTCCCGATAGACAACTTCGAGCTTACACAGGCCATGATGCAGATAATACGCAACGGCGGACTGGGCAACGGAGGCAGTAACTTCGACGCAAAGATACGCCGCAACTCTACCGACCCAGAAGACATCTTCATCGCCCACATCAGCGGCATGGACGCAATGGCACGTGCGCTGGAGAATGCAGCCGCCATACTGGAGCAGAGCGAACTGCCCTCCATGCTGAAGGAACGCTACGCCAGCTTTGACTCAGGCATCGGCAAGGACTTCGAGAACGGCAAACTCAGTTTCGAGCAAGTGTATGAATACGGCAAGAAAGTGGGCGAACCGAAGCAGACGAGCGGCAAGCAGGAGAAGTATGAAACCATAGTTGCCCTTTACGCAAAGTAGGGTAGTGGAGGCTTTGCCTGACGGTAGCGGCGGTTTTCTCTCCGTCTGCCGCCGTCGGGCAAGGCTGTCCAAGATGGTTGTGAAAACCGTCTGTGAAGATGCAAAGGCGGTTTAGGTGCGGATTTACGCGCACGGCACTACGTATTTAAGGATATATATAATAAGGTAGCCAAGTAAGGAAAAACATTAGAGTGAATGGCAACTGACAAGACAAGGATAAAGGACATTGCACGCCTGTCCGGCGTGTCGGTAGGCACCGTTGACAGGGTTCTGCACAACAGGCCCAACGTGTCGAAAGCCTCCCGTGAGAAGGTGGAAAAGGCTCTCAAGGAGATGGACTATCGGCCAAACGTGTATGCGAGCGCGCTGGCCTACAACAAGAAGTATCTGTTTTACCTCATAATACCCAAGCACGAGTCGGAGGCATACTGGGAGGAAATTGAGGAAGGAGCCATGCAGGCTTGCGAACGTAGGCGCGACTTCCATGTGGCAGTTACGGTGAAATGCTACAACCGCTTTGACCTTAACACATTCAGCAAGGTTGCCGATGAGTGCCTGAACGCCCAGCCCGATGGTGTGGTGGTAGTGCCTTCGAGGCTCGACATCACGCGCAAGTTCACCGAAAAACTGCACGAACGTGCCATACCGTTCGTACTGCTCGACTCGTTCATGCCGGATTTAAAACCGTTGGCGTTCTACGGTCAGGACTCCTTTTGCAGCGGCTACTTCGCAGGGCGCATGCTTATGCTCATAGCTGCCAAGGAAACAGAGATAATGCTGATGAAGCAGATGAAGCACGCCAACGTGGCGAGCAAGCAGCAGGAAAACCGCGAGACAGGATTTCGCCACTATATGCGTGACCACTTCCCTGATGTGAAGATTGTGGAGGTTAACTTGCCGCTGGATGTCGACCGTTCGCAATACGACAGCATACTGGAAGACTTCTTCAAGGAGCATCCTCATGTCCATCATTGCATCACTCTCAACTCTAAAGCCCACCTCGTGGGCGAATTTCTGTTGCGCAGCAACCGGCGCGACGTGCAGATAATGGGCTACGACATGGTTGGCAAGAACGCCATGTGCCTGCGCGAGGGTTCCATATCGTTCCTTATCGCTCAGCATGCCTATCTTCAAGGCTACTCCTGTGTGGAGTGTCTGTTTGAAGCTATCGTGCTTAAGAAGAAAGTGACCATGGTCAACTATATGCCGATAGAGCTTCTGACAAAGGAAAACATTGACTTCTACCGCCGCGAACAAATATGATGTTGGCGGGCAGCGGTCACGGATTGACGAAAAAAACAACTAACAGCATACATTAAAACAAACAACAACTGATTTATGGAACAAACATTCATAAAGATAGACCCCAAGGATACTGTGGCGGTTTGTCTGCAACCGAAGAAGAAAGGCGACGTGATAGAAGTTGACGGCAAAAGCATTACCGTCAGTCAGGACACGCCCGCCGGTCACAAGATACTGCTTTCAGACACGGCAACCGGTACGGACATCATCAAGTACGGCTATCCTATCGGCCACGCAAAGGTGGACTTGAAGGCCGGAGACTGGGTGAACGAGAACAATCTGAAAACCAATCTCGCCGGCACTCTGAGTTATGAGTACAAGCCTGTGTCAGAGTCTCTCACGATAAAGGACGAGAAGCGCACCTTTAAGGGCTACGTCCGCAAGAACGGAGACGTGGGAGTGCGTAACGAGTTGTGGATTGTTCCCACCGTCGGATGTGTCAACGGCATTGCGGAGAAGCTTGCCGCCAAGATGCGCACCGAGACGGGCGAGAAGAATATAGACTCCATCTATGCTTGGCACCACAACTACGGCTGCTCGCAACTTAGCGGTGACCACGAGAACACACGCAAGGTTTTGCGCGACATAGTGTTGCACCCCAATGCAGGAGGCGTGCTTGTGCTTGGCCTGGGCTGCGAGAACAATCAGCCTGACAAGTTTGCAGAGCTTCTCGGTGACTACGACAAGGATCGCATAAAGTTTCTTGTAGTGCAGCAGGTGGAGGGCAATGAGATTGAAGTGGGCATGGATTTGCTGCGCCAACTGTACGCCACGGCCAGCAAGGACGTGCGCGAGGATGTGCCGGTGAGCAAGTTGCGTGTCGGACTCAAGTGCGGCGGCAGCGACGGATTTAGCGGTATTACCGCCAATCCGCTCGTGGGACGCTTCTCCGACTGGCTCGTGGCGCAGGGCGGAACTACCATTCTCACCGAAGTGCCCGAAATGTTCGGAGCCGAAACAATACTGATGAACCGCTGCAAGACAGAAAAGCTCTTTGAGCAGACAGTAAGCATGGTCAACAATTTCAAGGAATACTTCCTCAGCCATGGTGAGCCTGTGGGTGAAAATCCGTCGCCCGGCAACAAGGCCGGAGGCATCTCCACACTTGAAGACAAGGCTCTCGGATGCACCCAGAAGTGCGGCCGTGCCCCCGTCAGCGGTGTGCTTGAGTATGGCGACCGCCTGCAATGCAACGGTCTGAACCTTCTCTCGGCTCCGGGCAACGACCTCGTGGCCTCAACGGCTTTGGCCTCCGCCGGATGTCATGTGGTGCTTTTCACCACAGGCCGCGGCACTCCTTTCGGCACGTTCGTGCCTACCATGAAGATTGCCACCAATCCTACGCTGGCCGCAAACAAGCCCAACTGGATTGACTTCAGCGCCGGACAGTTGATTGAAGGCAAGGACTGGGACGAAGTGGTGCCGCAGTTCATCGACAAGATACTGGCAGTCGCAAGCGGCGAAAAGACGCGCAACGAGGAAAACGACTACCGCGAGATTGCCATATTCAAGAACGGTGTGACCCTATAACAGAGCTGCTATCTCTGGCTCATGCCGGGGCGAACGAAATGTCCCCCGGCATGAGCCGTATATATATAAATGTATGGACAGAAAAAAAGGATTGTTGGCATTGAGTCCGCTGGTGGTGTTCATTTGCCTCTATTTGGTCACGTCGCTGTTGGCCGGAGACTTCTACAAGGTGCCGATAACCGTGGCGTTCATGCTGGCATCCATATATGCGGTAGCCGTCAGCTACGGAATGCCGCTGCGCCAACGCATAGAGACATTCAGCCGTGGAGCCGGTTCTTCGGGCATGATGCTGATGCTTTGGATATTCATCCTTGCAGGGGCATTTGCCAATAGTGCCAAGGCCATGGGCAGTATTGAGGCAACTGTCAACCTCGCAATAGGTCTCTTGCCGGGCAACATGCTGCTTGCCGGACTGTTTGTCGCGTCCTGTTTCATATCTTTTTCCATCGGTACGAGTGTCGGCACGATAGTGGCTCTCGCTCCGATAGCTGTTGGCATAGCCCACGCAACCGGTGCAAGCGTACCGCTGCTGACGGCTGTGGTCATGGGAGGCTCGTTCTTTGGCGACAACCTTTCGTTCATTTCCGACACAACGATAGTTGCTACGTCAACGCAGGGTTGCCAGCTCCGCGACAAGTTCCGCGCCAATCTGCTCATCGTGTTGCCGGCGGCAGTTGTAGTACTTGCAGCATATCTTTTCATTGGCTACCGCATGGACTTTTCAGCCGAGGCTCAATCCGTTGACTATCTTAAGGTGTTGCCTTATATAGTAGTGCTCGTCACGGCCTGTTCAGGCATGAATGTCATGGCGGTGCTTACACTCGGAATAGTTCTGACCGGCGGCATAGGCGTGGCCGACGGTTCGTTTGACATCTATGGATGGTTCGGTGCGATGGGCGAGGGCATTGCCGGTATGGGCGAACTGATGACCATTACGCTCATGGCCGGTGGACTGCTTGAACTGATAAAGGCCAACGGCGGCATTGACTACATCATCGGCGTACTAACGAGCCGCATCCGTGGCAAGCGTGGGGCGGAACTGAGCATAGCCGGGCTTGTGGGCGTTATTGACGTGTGTACAGCCAACAATACTGTGGCAATAATCACCGTTGGCGGAATAGTCAAGAAGATTGGCGACCATTTCGGCGTTGACAACAGAAAGTGCGCAAGCATCCTCGACACTATGTCGTGCTGTGTTCAGGGACTCATACCCTATGGGGCACAGATGCTCATGGCCGCAGGACTTGCATCGGTCAGCCCGATGAGCATAGTTCCATTTCTTTATTATCCCATGGCGATAGGCGTGATGACCGTTCTGGCCATACTGTTGCGCTATCCGCGCCGTTTCTCTTGAGCTTATGGATGTGATGCAGCGAAACTTCTTCCGCCTGTTGCGTAGCGGAGCGTTCGGTGACAAGACTACTGTGGAGCCTATGTCGCCGTGGAAGTGGCGTCGCGTCTATCAAGCCTCGCTCGTTCACGGCGTAGCAGCCCTTGTGGCCGATGGCATACGCCTTCATTCCAGCGACTTCTTTATGCAGTTGCCAACTGATCTGACCGCTTCGTGGAACAGAACCGTGAGCGACATTGAGGCGGACAACCGCAACTGCAACATCAGCGTGTCGGAACTATTCGGCACACTTGGCAGCGGTGAACACCTGCGTCCAATACTCTTGAAAGGGCAGGGGCTGGCTTCACTCTATCCCAATCCGCTCCACCGTACGTGCGGCGACATTGACTTCTTCTTCCCGTTTGAGGCGCAGGGGCGCAAAGCCGACGACTGGGGCAAGGCCAACGGCACGGATGCGTGCGTGTCAGACAAGGGCACGTTGCAGTATTCGTGGCACGGAACTATGGTGGAGCACCACCACCGTGCGCAGAAACTGACCAATCCGCTGCTCAACCGCCGTCTGCAAGACATCATAAACAGCGAGATAAGGTGTTGCGACTCTGCTTTCGCCATTGTCAACGGCACTAAGATAGAAATTGTTCCACCCACACTTAACTTGCTGCTCATAATGTTGCGCACAGCACGCTACGTGATAAGCGAGGGCATCAGCCTGAAACAGATAGTTGACCTTGGAATATTCCTGCGCAGCATGGGTGCAAATGTTGACTATGTGAAGTTGCAGGGATGGATAGCCCAGCTTGGCATGGAGCGCATGGTGCGGTTCGAAAAGGCTCTGTTGGTGCATCTGTTCAAGTTCAGCGATGATGAAATACCGTTTGTGGAACGTTCCGACGATGAGGATACCAGCCGTATAGAGACCGACTTGTTCCGTCTTGACAGCAATCATTCCGTCGACTGGTATTTCAAGCAGGGCAAGAACATCTTTGTCCACAACACCAATTCCGGTGCAATGATGTGGCACATAAACCATAGTGCCCGCTATTTCAAATACTATCCCAAGGAAGCCGTCACCAATTTTGTGTCGCTCTTTCTCCATTCCATATCCCATATAGAGGAGTGATGCCGTAGGCTTGCTGTGGACGTCTCTGCTGATTTTGCCGCCACTGAGCCTGTGCCTTTTCGTTGAAATAAAGGAGGTGTTTGTTGAAAAATATTGGTTTTACGGACAGAAACGGCTATATTTGCGTCCAAAGCTCTGCCCGTTAACGAAACTTTATCCTATGTTTGTGTTGTGGCAAAGGGCTTTTATATGGCTGAAACATTATAAACAAACCATATTGGAGTTAGGATTATGAAGAAGAAACTGTTGATTTTCTCGCTGGCTTGTCTGCCGTTTGCGGTGGCCAATGCCGACACCTATCCGTATCTCTCGTTTGAGACGCAGGATGGCACGACCCGCTCTGTAAGCGTTGAGTCGCTTACAATCACTTTCTCTGACGGAAAACTTCTTGCCGTCAGCGGCACCGACAGCTACGAGATTGACGTGGCCAGTCTTAGCCGGATGTATTTCTCCTCTGCCAACCTTACGGCGATAAACGACGTAAAAAGCGACGTAACCGATGGGACCATGGAGGTGTATAGTCTCTCTGGAGTCAAAATAGGTACGTTCGACAGCACAGAAGCGTTGCGCAATGGCGTGAGTGCCGGAGTGTATATAGTGAAGAGCAATGGTAAAACCCTTAAAGTTGCAGTAAAATGAAAAAGGCATTTTCTTTATTTGCGCTCGCCATGATGTCGGCGACCGCAATATATGCACAGACACTCAATGTGGTTGTGGGCAACGTGACTTACGCCCTGCCATCGGCACAGGCCGGCGACATGACATACAGCAACGGTGAAACGCTTACCGTCATGGGCAAGACGCTCAACGTGAGCGACATTACCAAGATGTATGTTGACGAGAGCGAGGTAACGGACAATAATGTAAGTGTGGTTTACGACGGCACTACCGCAATGGTAACGGTGGCCGGCAATGTGGCAAAGTATGTTGACGCCTCTGTAACCGGCGCTCATGTGAGCATAGAGCAAAGTTCAGACGTGAGCGACGACACCTGTGGTGAGATTACCTATACACTTAGCGGCTCGTCAACCGACGGAGCATTTGCGATGAGCGGTTCCTACAAGGCTTCGATAGAGCTTAACGGTCTCACTCTGACCAATCCTTCCGGGGCAGCTTTGGACATTCAGAACGGCAAACGCATAGACCTGAGCGTAAAGAAAGGCACAGAGAACACTCTCACCGATGCCTCTTCGGGCAGCCAGAAGGGTTGCATTGTGTGCAAAGGTCATCTCGAAATGAAAGGCAAAGGCGTGCTCAACGTCTATGGAAACACCGCCCATGCCATCTATGCCAAGGAGTATGTGGAGATGAAGAACTGTACCGTCAACGTGCTTGCAGCCGTTAAGGACGGTATCAACTGCAACCAGTACTTCCTTTTGGAGAGCGGTGAGCTGAATGTGTCGGGTGTAGCCGACGACGGCGTGCAGGTTTCATATAAGGACGACACCGACCGCGAGGCTGAAGACACAGGTTCGCTTACCATAACCGGTGGCACAGTCAACATCAGCGTAATCGGCACGGCCACCAAGGGACTTAAAGCCGAGGGCGACCTGCTCGTTTCCGACGGCACGATAACCATAAGCACTTCCGGTGGCGGCGAGTGGGACTCCGACGATGCCAAGACCAAGGCCGCAAGCTGCATGAGTGCTGACGGTGCAATACAGATTGACGGTGGCACGCTCACGCTTACGAGTTCCGGAGCCGGTGGCAAGGGCGTCAACGGTGACAGTACGCTGGTCATCAACGGCGGCGACATCACCATAACCACCAAAGGCGGACTGTATGCATACGTCAACGGCACTGAATACAACGGCTATACAGGCAACACTGACAACCTCACCAGCGACCAGAAGTCATCGGCCAAGGGCATAAAGATAGACGGCAACGTCACCATCAACGGCGGTACCATCACCGTAACCACCTCGGGCAACGGTGCGGAAGGCATCGAAAGCAAGTCTGAACTGACCGTAAACGACGGCACAATCGTTGTCAGCTCCTACGACGACGGCATCAACTCCGGTAGCCACATGTACATCAAGGGTGGCGACATCACCGTTGTGGCTTCCAACAACGACGGACTGGACTCCAACGGCAACATGTATATCAGCGGCGGAGTTATCCGTGCGTTCGGTACAACATCGCCTGAGTGCGGCATTGACGCCAATGAGGAAGACGGCTATTCTGTAGTCTTCACCGGCGGAACGCTGCTTGCCGTAGGCGGCGGCAACTCTGTGCCAAGCACATCGGCCTCCACGCAACCCTATGTGAGCGGTTCAATGTCGGTATCAGCCAGCACCGAGATTACACTGAAGAGCGGCAGCACAGTACTTGCCACGTTTACCGTACCTTCCAACTACTCCTCTTCTTCAAGCCAAGGCGGTGGCGGTCAAGGCGGACAGGGTGGCGGTGGCCACAGGGGTGCTCCCGGTGACGGAGGCTTTGGCGGCAATGGTAGTTCTGTACTCATCTCATGTGCCGGACTCACTTCTGGCAGTAGCTATACCATGACCAGTGGCTCTTCATCGTCAACAGTGACGGCAGTAGTCACAGGCAACAGCGGTGGCGGCGTTTTCAGACCATAAGCCATTGCACAGGCCGCAAAGGATATTTGACCCCATCTCAGAAAAATCAATTGCTTTTCAGAGATGGGGTCAAACTTTGATTAAGCGCAGACCAAGTGGTGCCGCACACTCTGTAAAAGCAGAACAGCAATTCAAGATGATTATCA
>CAVAQY010000020.1:0-38319 GCA_963590865.1 Bacteroidaceae bacterium
TGGCCAAGAAACACAACAAGACACCTTTCAATGCAATTCAAGCCTTGTTTGGGGGTTGATGCATTGTCATGCACCTACCGCTGAACAGTTACTATGGCGTGTGGGCAGTCCGCGTGTACTCCTCCTCTGAAAAAACAAATACTAAAAATCCTTGTGTAATTTAACGTAAAAGTGTCTGCCCGGGAACGACAGCCTTGTCAAAAGCACGACGGGAAACCCTCTTCCCACGTGTCGTCCCCGTTTGTTCTCAACTTCCAGTTTGTTGCGAAAAGAGGGGTGTTTGCGTTACTATTGCTTGTGTTTTTGGCGGTTCTTTTGTCAAAAAGCGCATTTTAACAGTATAAATAATGCATTTTTTGGGGATAATACGTATATCGAGCGAAATTATTTCCTACCTTTGCACCCGGTTTCCATAATGTTAATGGGATATTAACGGAAAAGCAAAACAAATAACGAGAAAATATAAATTTAACGAGAAAAGAAAAACGAATATGGAAAGAAAGCTAACCATGCTTTTGCTGTGTCTGTTCTTTTCGGTTGGAGCTGTATTTGCCCAAAACAAGGTAACAGGTACGGTGGTGTCGCAGGATGAAGGCGAACCGATTATCGGAGCCACTGTTATGGTTCAGGGTAGCAAGACAGGTACCACCACAGACATTGACGGAAAGTTCACACTCTCAGTGCCTGCAGGCAAGAAACTTGTGATCAGCTATGTTGGTATGAAGTCGCAGACCGTGACAGCCAAGCCGGGAATGAAGGTTTCGCTGGCGTCCGATGCGCAAGTTGTCAGCGAGGTTGTCGTAACTGGTATGCAGAAGGTTGACAAACGACTGTTTACCGGAGCCACGACCAAGATTGACGCTTCAAATGCGAAGATAGACGGTATGGCCGACATTTCGCGCTCACTTGAAGGACGTGCAGCCGGCGTTTCGGTGCAGAATGTGTCGGGAACGTTCGGTACTGCTCCCAAAATCCGTGTGCGTGGTGCAACTTCAATCTACGGTAGCTCAAAGCCGCTGTGGGTTGTTGATGGCGTTATTATGGAAGATGTGGTTGACGTGAGTGCCGACCAGTTGTCTTCTGGTGATGCCAACACGCTTATCAGCTCCGCCATTGCCGGACTCAACTCCGACGACATCGAGAGTTTCCAGATACTTAAGGACGGTTCGGCCACATCTATATATGGTGCGCGCGCCATGGCAGGTGTGATTGTCGTAACCACCAAGAAGGGTAAGGCCGGTCAGGCTCACCTCAGCTATACTGGTGAGTACACCATGCGCCTCGTGCCTTCTTACTCCACATTCAACATCATGAACTCTCAGGACCAGATGGCCGTTTATCAGGAGTTGCAGCAGAAGGGCTACCTCAACTATGCCGAGACTGCCAACAGTGCCAACAGCGGTGTGTATGGTAAGATGTATGAACTCATCAACACCTACAACTCTACCACAGGCCAGTTTGGCTTGGCCAACACCAATGAGGCCAAGGCCGCTTATCTGCGTCAGGCAGAGTACCGCAACACCGACTGGTTCAGCGAGCTGTTCTCCAGCTCCATTCAGCATAACCACTCCGTCAGCCTGAGCGCAGGTACCGACAAGGCTCAGTACTACGCTTCTGTCAGCGCCATGTTCGACCCGGGATGGACCAAGAAGAGTGAAGTAGAGCGTTACACCGCCAACTTCAACGCCAACTATAAGGTTTCCCAAAAGGTTACTGCCGGACTTATCGGTAACGCTTCTTACCGTAAGCAGACCGCTCCGGGTACTATAAGTGCCACGACCAACAGCGTTACAGGTGAGGTGTCACGTGCATTCGACATCAACCCTTACTCTTACGCCTTGAACACGTCGCGTGCTCTCGACCCAAGCGCATACTATACACGCAACTATGCTCCGTTCAACATCTTCCACGAGCTTGACAACAACTACATCGACCTCAACGTGGTTGACTTCCGTATGCAGGCCAAGCTCGCCTACAAGCCCATCACCAAGGTTGAGCTGACGGCACTCGGAGCTGTGAAGTACAGCGCCACCACACAGGAACACAACATTACCGACGATTCAAACCAGGCGCAGGCTTACCGTGCCATGGGCACTTCCACCATACGCAAGAGCAACAACTACCTCTACACCGACCCCGACGACATCTATGCCCTGCCGGTGACGGTGCTCCCCTATGGTGGTATTCTTGACCGTACGGACAACCGCATGTTCGGTTATGACTTCCGTGCAACCGCACAGTACAACGATGCATTCCTCGACGACACACACATCGTCAACGCCTATGCAGGTCTTGAGATGAACAATGTGGAGCGTCACAGCACATGGTTCCGTGGCTGGGGTTTGCAGTACAACATGGGCGAAGTTCCGTCTTACGCTTACGCCGTATTCAAGAAGAGCCAGGAGCAGAACTCCGACTACTTCTCGCTCACCAACACCAACGAGCGCAGCGTGGCTTATTTCGGCAACGCCACATATTCTTACAAGGGACGCTACACCATCAACGGAACCTACCGTTATGAGGGTACCAACCGCCTCGGCAAGAGCCGCAGCGCACGCTGGTTGCCCACATGGAACGTGTCTGGAACATGGAACATACACGAGGAGCCGTTCTTCAAGAAGATTGAACCCGCAGTGTCCCACTTGGCTCTCCGTCTGTCTTACTCGCTTACTGCCGACCGTGGTCCATCTAACGTGACCAACTCGTATGTGGTAATCAGCTCTCAGAACCCTTGGCGTCCGTTCGCAAGCGTTAAGGAGACACAACTCTACATCTCGCAGCTGGCCAACAGCGACCTCACCTACGAGAAGAAGCATGAGTTCAACATCGGTCTCGACGCCGGCTTCCTCAACAACCGCATCAACCTCAACGTCGATGCCTATACCCGCCGTAACTACGACCTTATAGGTCTGGCCAGCACAGCTGGTGTGGGCGGTGAGCTTAACAAGTATGGTAACATCGCCACGATGAAGTCAAGCGGTGTCGAGGTTTCGCTCTCTACCACCAACATCAAGACACAGGACTTCACCTGGACCTCCAGCTTCATATACAGCCACTCCAAGAACGAAGTGACATCGCTGAAAACCACAACGCGTGCCTACGAGCTTGTCACAGGTTCCGGTTTTGCTATGGAGGGCTACCCCGTGCGCGGTCTGTTCTCGTTCCAGTACGCCGGTCTGTCTGAAGACGGTATTCCTCAGGTGGTCAACACCGACGGTGAAGTTACTACCACCAACATCAACTTCCAGGAGTACGACAACGACAAGCTCCGCAAGAACCTTGTTTACTCTGGCAATGTTGACCCGACAGACGTTGGTTCGTTCGGCAACATATTCAAGTACAAGAACCTTACGCTTAATGTGTTCATCACATACTCGTTCGGCAATGTAGTTCGTCTCGACCCCGTTTACTCCAATAAATACGACGACCTTACGGCCATGCCTAAGGAGTTCAACAACCGTTGGGTGGTGCCGGGCGACGAAACCAAGACCAACGTGCCTGTCATTGCCAGCAAGCTGCAGAACAACAACGATTCTCAGCTCAGCTATGCCTACAGCGCATACAACTACTCTACAGAGCGCATAGCCAAGGGCGACTTCATCCGCATGAAGGAGATTTCCATTGGCTACGAGTTCCCCAAGAGCATTACAAATGCACTCAAGGTGAACAACCTCTCGCTCAAGTTGCAGGGCACAAACCTCTTCCTGCTCTATGCCGACAAGAAGCTCAACGGACAGGATCCCGAGTTCTTCAACACCGGTGGTGTGGCTGTGCCTATGGCCAAGCAGTTCACGCTCACTCTGAAATTAGGTCTTTAAGCTAAAAAGTTGATAGATAACACAATGAAAAGAAACAATTATATATATACAGGATGTTTGGGTCTCGTGATGGCTCTGGCTTCGTGCGACAGCTATCTCGACAAGATGCCCGACAACCGTACGGAGATAGACACCGAGGACAAGGTGTCTGCACTCATCACATCCGCCTATCCGACAGTTGGCTACCAGATGCTGAACGAGCTTATGGGCGACGACGTTGATGACATGGGTGCGCGCTACACAGCATATACAGACAGGTTTGTTGACCAGGCTTACGCATGGATGGACATTACCGAACTTGACAACGACGCACCGGAGAGTCTTTGGGAAAATCTTTATGCAGCCATCGCTTCGGCCAACCAGGCTTTGGCTTCCATAGAGGAGATTGGCGGCGCTACTACAACTACGCTAAAGGAGTGCAAAGCTGAAGCTTTGTTGTGCCGCGCTTACTGCCACTTCATCCTCGTCAACGAGTTCTGTCAGAACTACAATCCCGAAACAAGCAAGACCGACCTCGGTATTCCTTATGCTGAAGCTCCCGAGACAAACCTCTACGGCAACTATTCGCGTGGAACGGTTGCCGAGGTATACGAGAAGATAGACCGCGACATTCAGGAAGCTCTCCCATTGGTAGGCGACTCTCACCTCTCGGTATCCAAATACCACTTCAACGAGGAGGCTGCCTATGCCTTTGCTTCGCGCTTCTACCTGTTCTATCAGGACTGGGACAAGGTGGTGGAGTATGCTACTTCTGTTCTGGGCTCGTCACCCAAGGCTAAGCTCCGCGACTGGGATGCCCACGAGGCTCTTGGTATTACCAACGACCTCACGCCGCGCTGGAACAAGTACATCGAAGCTACCGACCCGGCCAACCTGCTGCTCATTCCCATCACGTCGTCGTTCGGACTCTTTGAGAGCAACTACCAGTATCTCACGAAGTATTCGCACAACGGCTACATAGCCAGCAACGAGGATGTCTCGGCTACCAACATCTGGGGGTCTTCGAGCATGTTGCGCTGCCAGCCCATGGTGTTCAAGGGAGGTACCATGAACCGTACGCTCATTGCCAAGTGTCCTTTCATGTTTGAGGAGACAGACCCCGTGTCGAAGATTGGCTACTACAAGTCGGTTTATCCGGCCTTCAAGAGCGATTTGGTTCTTTTGGAACGTGCCGAGGCTTACGTAATGCTGAAAAACTACGATAAGGCTTGCGCCGACCTTACCACTTGGATGCAGAACTGGACAACGTCCACCATGACGCTCACACCTGAAATGATTAACGAGTTTTACGGTCAGATAGCCTACTATGAATGGAATGCTCCCACTCTGAAGCGTCACCTCAATCCGGCATTTGAGATTGATGCAGAGGGAAGCACACAGGAAAACATGCTCCAGTGCGTGCTCAACTTCCGCCGTCAGGAGAACCTGCTTGAGGGGATGCGCTGGTGGGACGTCAAGCGCTACGGCATAAAAATATACCGTCGCACCCTGAATGCCTCTGCAGAACCTGAGAAAGTGACCGACTCGCTTACTGTCAACGACCCGCGCCGCGCCATGCAGTTGCCACAGACGGTTCTCGCCGCCGGCTTGGAGGCCAACCCGAGATAAGAGGTGGGCATCGCCGGAAAAAGACATTCAAGCATTGTTATTCATAATGTAAAGCATCGAAAAAAATGAAGCATACATATTTATTGGCTGCGTTCGCCGTTTGCACGATGGGACTTGCGTCCTGCTCTGAGGACAAACTGTCGTCGGAGAGCGTCATCGTGGCCGACAAGGTTGACGAGACTCCGTTCGACAAGTGGCTCAAAGCCAACATCGTCACACCTTACAACATAGAGTTCAAATACCGCTACAGCTACAATGAGAGCGACAAGGACTATTATACCGTACCGGCCAACTACGAGGAGGCCATAGAGTTGGTGCACATTGTAAAGTACACCTGCATAGAAGCTTACAACGAGGTGGCAGGCATAACGTTCACACGCACCTACTTCCCCAAACTGTTCTATCTTGAGGGAGAGTGGCACTACGAAAACAACGGAACCATTGAACTTGGTACCGCCGAGGGTGGCAAGAAGATAAACCTCATGGGTGTGAACCATCTGAACAGCTACATCAAATCGGTGGATGCGTTGAATACCTATTATCTGAAGACCATTCACCACGAGTTCACCCACATCCTCAACCAGACCCGCGACTACTCGGCCAGCTATCAGCTGATAACGCCGAACTACTTGGCAGACCAGTGGAGCGTGGAACCCAACAACACGGGCTATCTGACACGTGGTTTCATTTCGTCCTATGCACAGCACTCACACGGCGAGGACTTCGCCGAAATGCTTTCGGTGTATGTGACCAACTCTGCAGACCAGTGGGAAGCCTGGATGAAGGAGGCAGCCGGTACAACGGCCAATCCTACATCGGGACGCGGATATCTTGAGGCCAAGCTGACCATCGTGCGCCAGTACATGCAGAACACGTTTGGCATTGACATCGACAAGTTGCGCGATGCCGTGCTCCGCCGTGAAGCTGACGTGGTTGCAGGCAAAATCGATTTGAACGACATTACAATAGACGAATAAACTGATGGAGCAAGTAAGATTTATGAAGAAGATACATATTCTAACAGCATTGCTTTTCGCCTTGCCGCTGATTACTTTGACCTCTTGTCTCAAGGACGAGAGCGACGTGTTCGACAAATCTGCCTCTACACGTCTGCAGGAGCAGCTTGACAAAACACGCGAAGTGCTCCGTGGAGCTACCAACGGTTGGGTTGTTGATTACTACCATGGCACCGACCAGGCCTATGGCGGAAAGGCGTTCGTAGTAAAGTTCGACTCCTTGGAGTGTACCGTCATGTCGGAACTTACCGGCGACCAGTCAGCTACATCTTATTATAAGCTGACCAGCGACAACGGTCCCGTGCTTACTTTCGACACCTACAATGAGGTGCTCCACAAGCTGTCCACCCCATCGTCTTCCGCTTATGAAGGCCAGTTGGCTGATTTTGAGATGACCGTGATGAGTGTGACTCCTGAAAAGGTGGTGCTCAAGGGCAAGAAGACCAACGACTACATGTATATGTACCCCTTGCAGGGTTCTGCCTCTGAATATCTCCAGAAGGTAGCGGCCATGTCCGACAGCGTGATTGTGGCTTCCGCTTTTTGCAACTTGTCTAATGACAGCGTGTTTTGTGACTTCGATGTCGACAATCGTATCATAACAATTACGTCAAGTGCCCTGCCTGACTCCACCCTCAATGTGGCCTATACATACACCGATACTGGCTTGCGCTTGTATAAGGACGTAACGATTAATGGAGCCAAACTGTCGAGTCTTGTCTACAATGGTGAGACCAGTACGCTGACGGTTCCGGACACGGACGTTAAGTTCTATTGCAACAAGCCCGAAGGTTGGTTGCCTTTTGAAGACTTTGCTGGTTCTTACGTGTTGTTCTGCAATGACGGAACAAATCAGCTGTCGTTGCCCGTTTCGCTGGTTCCGCAGGAGGACGGTTCTACCTACAGTCTCACAGGCCTTTCCACAGCGTATGACGTTAAGCTCTCCTACAAGAAGGCAAAGGGTGCGCTCTTGTTGGCTCCCCAGTTGATAGAAACGGTAGGTAGCTATGACGTGAAGATTTGTATGCTGGATACCGACGGCTCATATCTTACACAGAGCACAGATGCCGGTCTGTACATGATGGGTTCTGTCAGCGACCCCAACGTGTTCACCTTCCAGAGCAACGGCTATGAAGACTTCATTTCCGGTTCAATCATTGTTTGGCTGTTCCAGGGCGGCGATTTCGCTAGTGGCAGTGAGGTGAGGTCATGGCTAAGCAGCCACACGCAGTATAGCCTTGCCGGCTATCAGTACTTGCCGAGAATGATCAATATGACAAGAGTTGAATAAGACATAAAAAAACAGAGTAATACAATGAAAAAGATATATAGTCTGTCTCTTTTGCTGCTTGGAGTGCTGGGCTTCAGTTCTTGCAGCGACGACACCGAAAACCCGTATGCGAGCGAGTCGTCGATAAAGGTGGTGAAGAACGATCTTACCTTTGACGCCGCCGCTTCGGAGGGCACTGCTGTCTACACCTCTACAGGCACAGTTACGGCCACGACCTCTGCTTCATGGTGCAAGGCCGTTGTGAGCGGCGACACCGTGAAGGTTACAGTTGCCCAAAACAACTCAAAGAACGGCCGTGCTGCTACGGTCACTCTGCACCAAGGTGCTGACTCTTTGAACTTGGCAGTGCTACAGCAGGGCATTTTGACCAAGATAGAGAAGTCGACCGTGTCGCTCTCTAAGGACGATGCAACATCCGTACGCTACGGATTTACCAGTACCCTTGCGATGTCTGTGATTTCTTATCCCGACTGGTTGACGGCCAACATTGCCAACGACAGCCTCTATGTTGACGTTACCGCCAACACTACGGGCCACTTGCGCAGCGGCTACATAGTGTATGGATCTGCAGACTATACCGACTCTATCAAGGTCTATCAGGCAGACTTCGACAAGGATATCGCAGGTAACTACACAATATGCTACGAAAGGTCGCTTTCCGACCCGACTCAGGTTTCCATGCGCAACAAGGCGTTGACGAAAAATTCACTCTATGTGGTGGCTACGCTGTCGTTGCCCATCACGTACGACAGCGAAAACGGAACGCTTACAGTCAAGTCCGGATCGTACCTCGGCACTTACCTCCCCAAAGGTGGCAGCGACACATACCAAGTGTACCTCGCCTATGGAATGGGCAGCGATTATTGGTCGGGCTACAACGCAGACTATGAAATTTCTGCGGAACTGACATACGATGATGTCAATGGTACTTGCGCACAGTTCAAGGGCTTTGTCGGTTCATACGAGTTTACAGCATTCCTGTTCCGTTGCTTCAGCGGTAAGAATTTCAGCTCGGACAGCGATATGAGCACCAATGCTTACAATATGGTACACCCTATGATTAAGCGCGCTCCCGTAAACGCAACAGCTCCGGCAATTTCTTCCTACATCAGAAGATAACGAAAGCAAACCGTTCAACGTGAAATAAACAATTTGGTTATGAAGCTATTCAGAGTGATTTGTATGGTGGCGTTCCTCGCCATTGCCGGCATGGCCAACGCACAGTCCTTACCGTCTGTAACGCTCAAGGACATCAACGGCAAGACCGTGCGCACCGACACCTTGTCGAACAACGGCAAACCGTTCATCATCGACTTCTTCGCCACATGGTGCAAGCCCTGCAACCGCGAGCTTACGGCTATCAGCGAGGTGTATGACGACTGGAAGGAAGAGACAGGAGTGAAACTCTATGCCGTGAGCATCGACCAGGCGCAGAACATCAACAAGGTGAAGCCTCTCGTTGACGGCAACGGTTGGGAATATGATGTGCTGCTCGACCCCAACAGCGACTTCAAGCGCGCTCTTGGCATACAGATGATTCCCTACGTGATAATCTGCGACGGCAAGGGCAACATCGTCTACAAGCACAACGGCTACACCGAGGGTGCCGAGCAGGAACTTATCGAAAAAGTGCGCGAGCTTAAGTAGCACACGCTAAGGGGGTGGCTATATATATAAATGGCTGCCCGTAAGCATTGGCCAATGGCAGCGAATGCCTTTGGCCGGCAAAACTAACAAAACGAAAAGAAAACCACTGTTTTGAAAACATTCGGATACATATCGGCTTTAGCCTGTCTTTGTCTGGTTCCCGTGGGCGGCTATGCTCAGGAGGATGAGCAGAACAACGACGAGATAACCGTGAGCGGAAGCATACAGAGCGACATTCTCTTTCCACAGAGCGACGAGAAGATTGGTGCGCCCGAATACAGCGAGACGGCACTTACCAACAGCTTTGCCGAGGTGGGTCTCACCAGCCGCCACGCCGATGCTGGTCTGCGCTTCGAGTACTTGCAACACCCGCTGCCAGGCTTCGATAACAAGTATGCCGGCTATGGCGTTCCGTACTTCTTCGTAAAGGGGCACTGGCAGAAGCTTGAGGTCACGCTCGGTAACTTCTATGAGCAGTTTGGCTCCGGTTTCATCCTGCGCACCTATGAAGACCGCAACCTCGGTATTGACAACTCCCTGCGCGGCGCACGCGTCATGGCAAAACCCGTCAACGGTGTTACGCTCAAGGCTCTTGTGGGTCAGCAGCGTGCCTATTGGGACTACAACGACGCGTGGATATACGGAGCCGATGTGGAGTTCAGCTTCGACCAGTGGTTCAAGTCGCTCCAGAACTCTGGCACCTACCTCACTCTCGGTGCATCGTGGATAACCAAGCACGAACCCTCCGAAGACATCATGGTGGATGCCACCCACAAACTGAACCTTCCCGAGAACGTAGGTGCCTACGATGTGCGCCTCCGCTTGCAAAAGGGCGGACTGAACGTGCTCGCCGAATATGCGCAGAAGATGCAGGATCCTGAGCTGCTCAACAGCTACATCTACCGCAAGGGCTATGTGGCCATGCTCTCGGCCAGCTATTCGCAGCGCGGCATGAGCCTCTTGTTGCAGGCCAAGCGTAGCGACAACATGATATTCCGTTCTGCACGCAGCCGCAATGGCGGCACCGACAACTCGTCGTACCTCAACCACCTGCCGGCGTTCACCATGGACCATACCTATGCTCTCGCCGCTCTCTATCCCTATGCCACCAACGCCAATGGCGAGTGGGCCTATCAGGCAGAGCTGGGCTACAACTTCAAGCGGCACACCTTGCTTGGCGGTAAGTACGGAACGAAGCTCAAAGCCAACTTCTCTTATGTGCGCGCCATACAGCAGGATTTTGTTGATGGCATTTTGTCAGGTTCCGACGGCTACACGTCGTCTTTCTTCAAGTGGGGCGACAAATGCTACTATCAGGACTTCAACGTGCAGGTTGAAAAGAAACTGTCCAAGAGTTTCGACCTGCATCTCATGTACATGAACCAGTTCTACAACCAGCAGGCAGTGGAACAGCACGGCGACCCGATGATACACAGCAACATCTTCGTGGCCGAGGGCAAGTATCGCTTTAACAAAATGTTCACCCTGCGCGGCGAGGCTCAATACCTCACCACCAACGAGGGTGAAGGCGACTGGGCATACGGCCTATTGGAACTCTCGGTGCTGCCCCATTGGATGATAACTGCATCTGACATGTATAATGTGGGTGAGACAGAGATTCACTACTATCAGGGGCTGGTCACCTTCACCACAGGCGCACACCGCTTGCAGGCCGGCTATGGCCGCACGCGTGCAGGATACAACTGTGCCGGAGGCGTTTGCCGATGGATACCGGCCACCAAGGGCTTCACCCTTTCATACAACTATAACTTCTAAATCAGCACCTACGCAACGATGAAGAATATTCTGAAAGGCATAATTCCCGCATTTGTCGCACTGGCCTTTGTGGCTTGTGACGACATTGACACAAACAACCGCTTCATTGTGGTTACGCCCGACACTCCTGTCACGCCTGACAGCACAGACACCACCGTGTTTGCTCCGCAGCACGCCGTGCTCATCGAGGATTTCACGGGTCAACGTTGCTCCAACTGTCCAACTGCCATTGAGGAGATAGAGCGACTGCAAAACGAGCTTGGCGACACAGCCGTAATCGCCGTGGGCATACACAGCGGTCCCTTCGGCTTCCCCCCTGGCAACGCCAACTATCCCGGCTACATGACCGACCTTGGCAATACCTATTATGACTATTGGGGCATACAGTCGCAGCCCATGGGCGTGGTAGACCGTCTCGGTACGGCCACATATCAGCAATGGGCCACCATAACCTATAGCCAACTGAAGAAGTCCTGCTCCATAGCTCTCTCGCTCGACAACAGCTTCAACGAGCGTACACGCCAGCTCACCATTACGGTAAACTCGCGTTCGGCTGATGCCGTAAATGGTGCAAAATTGCAGCTGTGGATTGTGGAGGACAGTCTCGTGTCGTTGCAGACGCTGCCCAGCGGGTCTTATGACTTGGCCTATACTCACAACCACGTGTTGCGTGCCGCTGTAAATGGCGATTGGGGAACTGACTACTCCATTGTCGCCGACGGCACTAAGACCGAGACGTTCACCTATACCGTGCCTTCGGAATATGCGGCTGACAACGTTTCCGTCGTGGCCTTTGTGTATAAGAATGGCGGCGATGGTGTCATTCAGGTCACCAAGCGTCACATAAAGTAAGATTGCCGCTCAACCTTGTAACGCTTCGCCATAACGGAATGGCACATAGTGCCGCCGCAAGAGAACGGCTCTTGGATATTGTCAATTAACAAAAAGACATCTATACATAATAGAAAATGAAGAAGATATTGCTCACATTCGCTTGCATGGCATTGGCTGCTGTGGGCGTACAGGCACAGAAGCTCGGCTTTACGAACAAGGACGGTGTGGTGGCCGACGGCTCAACAGTTGTCTGCCCTGCCGGCTACAACCTTTTCGGCCTCTTTTGCTGCGAGACTGGAAGCTTGGCTTTGAAGAACTACACAGATGAAGACATAACGTGCTCGGTTACGGTGCAGCTCGTTGACAACACCATCGGCTCAATGCCGGAGATATGCATGGGCGGCAACTGTGTTGCAATCACGTCTTGGCCTTTCCAACGCACGTTCACTTGCTCGGCTTCCAAGTCGGTGCTTGCGCAATATGAGGTGGCCGCCACAAACTATGGCGAACTTAACTCCTTGATGACCGTAACAGGCGGTGGAGAGACCCACTCCGTTTACATCAAGTTCTCCAACCCCGACCTTACGGGTATATCTTCAATACAGACGGAGTGTCTATATGATGTTTTTGACATGTCCGGCCAGTTGCTTCTTGAAGGAGTTGACGGCAAAACGTTGTCGTCAAGCAGGAGGGGATACTATATTGTCCGTTCTCACAGAGACGGAAAACGTCATAAGGTGGTTATAAAGTAAATAATGTTTTATATATCATAGTAGTTAATTTAAAGTATTAAGATTATGTTGAAGAATGTACTTTTCAGTGCTGCTTTGCTGTCTGTTGTCAGTGTGGCGAGCGCACAGAAGTCTTTTACACCTGAACTGCGTGCAGCGCGTTTAAACAAAGGTGTGGAGAAAAGCATCTTGAAAACAGCAACGAACCGACCGTTGGAAAGAAAGGGTTGGATTAACGTTCAGGGTACGGTTACTCCCTCAAAGGTGTCTTCAATGGCATCTCCGTTGAAGGAGGCTTCAAACAACATTTGGTTTGACTATAGCGATGGTGCAGAAGGTTTAAGTATTGCCGGATATGGTCTCACCCAGTATGACGTGGCTATGCTTGTTCCGTCAAGGTTCGCAGGCGCAACGGTGGACTCTGTATCTATAATGTTCTTTGATGCCTCAAAGCTTAGCGATGTGTGCTATTGGTTCCAGACTCCAGGCGAAGAAGGTCTTTCTTTCCCGGCATCAGGAGCTACGGCAACGAAGTCATATGCGATAGAGACTTCAGAAATAAATAGTGCAGTCAAGGGGTCTGACGGATACTACACTGTATATGGTTCAGATTTCAAGTTGCCGGAGGTACTCACCGTTCCTGCAGGCGGATGCCTTGCTGGTTATTCTTTAACTACTGCATACAATGCTGGTAGCAAGAGTGATACAGGAAATTACCCTATTGTTACTTATTCTGGAAATGACATCAACTACGGTTTTTTGTTGCATGCAGACGGTCAATGGTACAACCAGTATGGTGACGGAAATATAACAATGGCTCTCCACCTTGATGTTTCCGCTTGCCCTTCAAATGATGTAACCGTCAATCATGTGCTTGAGTCAACATTCAAGGCTGGTACGGAAAACGAAATACCTGTCTCTGTCACCAACAACGCTTACAAGGCAGTGGAGAGCGTTTCGTATATTCTTACCATCGACGGAACTGCAGAGGCAGAGAAGACCCTTACTCTTGACGAAAACTATCAGATAGAAGGTGGTAGCAATGGTTACCTTTATGTACCTGCCACTATAGCTGAGGGCGAGCACTTCGTTTCAGTTGAAGTGACAAAGGTGAACGGTGTGGCCAATGACGCAACTGCCACCTCTGGTACTGGCTATGTGCTTGGTGTTAACAATCCCGCCGAGCGTGTGTCTGTCGTTGAGGAAGCTACAAGCACAGCTTGCGGCTGGTGCCCCCGTGGAACTGTTGGTTTGCGTAAGGTGAAAGAGGCTCTTGGCGACAAGGTGGTTGCTCTTTCTATACACGGAAAGCAGAGCAACGACTACGATGACCCCATGACTTGCGACGACTACTCATTGTACTTGAGCAATTTCGTTTCAGGCTATCCCTCAGCATTGATTGACCGTACTGCAAGCGCGGATCCTTACGTCGGACTTGGCATCGGCAGCGACTGGTACGAGACAGACGCCAAGGGCAACATTACCAAGTTTAAGTTCGCCCTTGACAAGAGCGTTACTGCCCTCGCAGAGGCTTATCCCTCTGAAGGTGCTATCTCTTTGACCGCTACTCTGGACGGCAAGACCATCACAGCCAACACAACCACAACATTCACCGTTGACCGTGAGACTGCTCCCTACAGCCTTGTGTTCGTATTGACAGAAGATGGTATGACTGGCACTGACAATGGCAAAATCCTGTGGTCGCAGCTTAACTACTACTCTCAGGCGTTCATCAATGCATATTACCAGAAGTACGGTCAGGATGCGTCATCCTACTACATCGACAGCGATATGGACGAGTACAAGAACGGTTCTTACCAGTATACCGAGACCTACAACAACGTAGTCGTAGGCGCATGGGGTGGCCAGTACAGTCCTATCTATGGCATTGCCGCTTTCGACGGTGAGGACATCATTGCTGGTGAAGCCAAGACTTACAACACCACACTTGACCTCTCTTCCAACACCTTGATTCAGAACTTCAATAACCTGAGCCTCGCTGTGCTGTTGCTCAACGACAACAACAACCAGATTGTTAACGCCGCACAGGTGAAGCTCGTTGATCCCGCTGGCATCAACGGTGCCGTTAAGGACAGCAAGGCTACAGAGGTGGCTCGCTACTCAATCGACGGCCGCAAGCTCAACGCTCCTGTCAAGGGTCTGAACATCGTGAAGATGGCTGACGGCAGCAGCAAGACTGTGCTCGTTAAGTAATCAGAATGCGACACTAACGGTGCATGCTTTCCCAACAGGAAATTGCGCCACACATCAATAATCGAGCCGCTGGCCACATTGGTCGGTGGCTCGATGCGTTTTCTCCCATTCTTGACTGTCTCCGTCTCTCCACCTTTGTTCGGTATCTTCGAAGCTATGCTTGGCCTCGAGTGTGCGCATAGTCTCCCAAGGCAGTTTGTTTGGGAAAATATAGGGGAAAAGCGTGGACTTTCCGTATTATTATATGGTCAATAATTAAAAACGACGTGGCCTGAGGGCAGACGCTTAGTGACGTGACCCGTAGGGCAGGAGAACGAACCAAACATAAAACATATATCTATTAATGAAATGAAGACTAACAAAAGACTATTCGCTTGCGCTTTGGCTGTGACTTCGGCCATTGCCGCATTCTCACAGCCGCAGACGCTGGATGTGAACACGAAGAAGGCAGGAGCCACCGTGCAGAACACGATGTACGGACTGTTCTTTGAGGACATCAACTACGCCGCCGATGGTGGTCTTTACGGTGAGCTTGTGAAGAACCGATCATTTGAATTCCCCCAGTCGCTCATGGGCTGGCAGACATTCGGCAATGTAGAAGTGAAGAACGACGGCCCGTTTGAGCGTTGTCCTCACTATGTAAGCCTTAGCTATGCCGGTCACAACGACCGCCGCACAGGCTTGGTGAACGAGGGCTACTTCGGTATTGGCGTGTTGAAAGGCGAGGAGTATCGCTTCACGGTGTGGGCGAAAGCTCCCCAAAACGGCCATGCCGCCATACGTGTGCAACTGATTGACCCCAACACGATGGGCGAACGTCAGGACTTCGCTACCGCAAAAATAGACGTGAACGGTGCGGAATGGAAGAAGTATGAGGTTGTGATAAAGTCGCCCAAGACCGACAACAAGGCTCAGCTGCGCATCTTCCTTGACGGCAAGAACCCCGTTTGCCTGGAGCATATAAGTCTGTTCCCCGTGAATACCTTCAAGAACCGCACCAACGGAATGCGCCGCGACATAGCCCAGGCTTTGGCCGATGTGCATCCCGGAGTGTTGCGCTTCCCTGGAGGCTGCATCGTAGAGGGCGAGGAACTGGCTAACCGCTACCAATGGAAGAATACCATAGGTCCAGTGGAGAACCGTCCGCTCAACCGCAACCGTTGGGAATTCACCTTCGAGCACCGCTACTTCCCAGACTACTTCCAGAGCTACGGACTCGGCTTCTTTGAGTATTTCCAGTTGTCGGAAGACATAGGTGCAGAACCTCTGCCTGTGCTCAATGTAGGCATGGCTTGTCAGTATCAGAACTACAACAACGAGAAAGCCCACGCTGCACTTGATGACCTGCAACCCTACATTCAGGACTGTCTCGACTTGATAGAGTTTGCCAACGGCGACACCACTACCACATGGGGACGTAAGCGCGCAGAGATGGGCCACGCCGCTCCGTTCAACCTGAAGTTCATTGCCGTGGGCAACGAGCAGTGGGGCGATTTCTATTTCAAGCGTCTTGAACCGTTTGTGAAGGCCATCCGCGCAAAATATCCCAAGATAAAGATAATCGGAACGAGCGGCCCCGACTCTGAAGGCAAGATGTTTGAAGCCGGATGGAAGGCCATGAAGGAGCAGAAGGCCGACCTCGTTGACGAACACTTCTACCGCAACGAGCAGTGGTTCCTTAGCCACGGACTGCGCTATGAGAGCTACGACCGCAAGGGACCCAAGGTGTTTGCCGGCGAATATGCCTGCCACGGCAAGGGAAAGAAGTGGAACCACTTCGAGACTTCGCTCTATGAAGCAGCCTTCATGACCGACTTGGAGCGCAACGCCGACGTGGTTCACATGGCCACCTACGCTCCCCTGCTCGCCCACGTGGAGGGCTGGCAGTGGCGTCCCGACATGATTTGGTACGACAACGTGCGTATGTTCAAGACCGTCAGCTACTATGTGCAGCAGCTCTATGCCCAGAACAAGGGCACCAATGTGCTGCAGCTGACCATGAACGGCAAGCCTGTGGCCGGTCAGGAGGGACAGAACGGACTGTTCGCAAGTGCTGTGGTTGACAAGACTACGGGTGAAGTGATAGTCAAAGTGGTCAACACCGGCAAGTCGGAGCAGGACATAAACATAAACCTGCAAGGCATGAAGGGTACACGCACGGCGCAGACCATCACTCTGTCGAGCACCGAGATGGATGCAGAAAACACTTTGGATAACCCCAACAAGATTGTTCCCGTGAACGGAACGGTGGAGTGCACAGCCGGAAAGTCCAACACCGTGCTCAGCGACAAACTTCCCGCCATGACCTTCCGTCTGTATAAAATTAAGAAGTAAAAAGGCCGGGTTCACCTACTTATCAAGCCGTGGCACTCCATAACCGTTAGCAGGTGTGGCGTGCCACGGCTTTTCTGTACTTCTTCTATACTTGCAACTCGTTTCAATAGTTTTTGCAGTTAAGTGACGAACTAATCAATGCTTTTTTCGTAACTTTGCGACCTAAAGACATTATATACACTTTTAACATTATGGCTGGAACAAAGAAAATAAAGACTGCGCTGATTTCGGTATTCCATAAGGACGGCTTGGACGAACTGCTCGCCAAGCTCAATGCCGAAGGAGTGAAATTCCTCTCTACAGGAGGTACACAGACATTCATTGAATCGCTGGGCTATGACTGCCAGAAGGTTGAGGACGTTACCACATATCCCTCAATACTCGGAGGCCGCGTAAAGACTCTTCACCCCAAAATATTCGGTGGAATACTTGGCCGCCGCGACAATGAGGGCGACAAGGAGCAGATGGCTCAGTACGAAATACCCGAGATAGACCTCGTGATAGTAGACCTCTATCCTTTTGAGGCCACTGTGGCAAGCGGAGCTTCTGACGCAGACATCATAGAAAAAATAGACATAGGCGGTATTTCGCTCATACGTGCCGGAGCAAAGAACTTCAACGACGTGGTGATAGTGCCGAGCAAGGCCGAGTATGGCGTGCTGCTTGATATCCTGAACAAGAAGGGGGCAGAGACCGACCTGGCCGACCGCCGTATGTTCGCCACCAAGGCATTTGGCGTGAGCAGCCATTATGACACCGCCATACACAGCTGGTTCGCTAAATAGAAGAGAAAGAAAACCAAAAAGGGAAAGGGAAACAAATGGGCTTTTTTTCGTTCATGCAGGAGATTGCGATGGACCTTGGCACAGCCAATACAATCATCATAAGCGACGATAAGATTGTCGTTGACGAACCTTCGGTGGTGGCTCTTGACCGCCGTACCGATAAAATGATAGCTGTTGGCGAGAAAGCCAAGATGATGTATGAGAAGACCAACGACAATATACGCACCATCCGTCCGTTGCGAGACGGCGTGATAGCCGACTTCTCTGCCTGTGAACAGATGATGCGCGGACTGATAAAGATGGCGCACACTGGCCGTAGGCTCTTCTCTCCGTCGCTGCGCATGGTGATTGGCGTGCCGTCAGGCTCTACCGAAGTGGAGCTTCGTGCCGTCAGGGACTCTGCCGAGCATGCCGACGGGCGCGACGTGTATCTGATATTCGAACCGATGGCGGCTGCAATCGGTATAGGCATCGATGTGGAAGCTCCCGAAGGAAACATGATTGTGGACATCGGCGGTGGTTCAACAGAGATTGCCGTAATCTCTCTGGGCGGAATAGTGTGCAACAACTCCATAAGGGTGGCCGGCGATGACCTTACCGCTGACATTCAGGAGTACATGAGCCGCCAGCACAACGTGAAGATTAGTGAGCGCATGGCCGAGCGTATTAAGATACATGTAGGCTCAGCGCTGACCGATCTCGGCGACGAGGCTCCCGAAGACTATATGGTTTGTGGTCCTAACCGCATCACAGCCTTGCCAATGGACGTGCCGGTGTGCTATCAGGAGATTGCCCATTGTCTCGACAAAACTGTCGTGAAGATTGAAAACGCAGTGCTCTCGGCTTTGGAAAGCACACCGCCTGAGTTGTATGCCGACATTGTGAAGAACGGTATCTACTTGAGTGGCGGCGGTGCATTGCTGCGTGGCCTTGGCAAGCGTCTTGCCGACAAGATAAACATACCGTTCCACGTGGCCGAAGACCCGTTGCACAGCGTGGCCAAAGGTGCGGGCATCGCACTGAAGAACGTGGACAAGTTCTCTTTCCTGATGAGATAAAGTCTGACAAGGCGGCTCGGCACGGGCAGATACGTGTGTCATGAAACATGACGGCATGGGATGTTCCGCAGTTCAAGCCGCACCGATAGGCTTCTTTTGTCGCTAAGGCATGGCCGGCTGCCGCTTTCCGTTTAGCCGAAAGGCACAGGCGGAGTAGGGCGCAGGCCATGCTTTATGGGCTTTTTAGATATGCGCAACCTGTTTGAATTTCTTGCAAAGTATAACCACTGGATGCTCTTCGTGCTGCTCGAAGTGGCAAGCGCAGTGTTGCTGTTCCGCTTCAACAACTATCAGGGCAGCGTGTGGTTTTCGTCGGCCAACGCTGTGACGGGCATGGTCTACGAGTGGGAGTCTGCCGTGGTTTCATATTTTTCCATGGCTAAGGCCAACCGTGAACTTACGCTGCGCAACTTCTATCTGGAGCGTCAGGTAAACCAACTGTCGCGCTTGTATGCCGAACAGACCGGCGACACCATCGCGTGGCGCAATGAAGTAAGGCAGGTGATGCAGAACTACAGCCTCACTCCGGCTAAAGTTGTGAGCAACTCGCTCGACCGTGTCGAAAACCTGATTACCATCAACAAGGGACGGGCTGACGGAGTGGAAAAGGACATGGGGGTGGCCTGTGGAAACGGCATAGTGGGAGTGGTCTATATGGCATCTGACCACTATGCAATTGTCATTCCGGTGCTCAACACAAGTTCCCGTATAAGTTGTTCGATACGCAACCGCGGTTATTTCGGTTATCTTCGCTGGTATGGAGGCGACCCGTCGGTGGCTTATGTTGAAGACATCCCGCGCCATGCACGCTTCAACCGTGGCGAATGGGTTGAAACCAGCGGCTACTCGTCTATATTCCCAGCTGGAGTGCTTGTCGGGAAAATCACCAATGTGTACAATTCGCGCGACGGACTGTCGTACAGACTGAAGGTGCAGCTTGCCACAGACTTCGGGAACCTGCGCGACGTGTGCGTCATCAGCGACAATAGCATTGCCGAGCGAGCACGCCTGCTTGAGGCGGCAAGCGACTCGCTGAGGTTTGACGGCCGCGGAGACAAATAGGGAAACTTTTGAATACCTACATTAACAATGTCAACGGATATACTTAAGCGTGCTGCGATGTTTGTCGTACTGTGTCTTGTGCAGGTGCTTGTGCTCAACCAGATGCACCTGTTCGGCTGTGCCACACCATTATTATATGTCTATATGGCACTCGTGTTTCCGCTTTCCAGTCCGCGTTGGGCCATCTTGCTGTGGTGCTTCATGCTCGGCCTTGTCATAGATGCTTTTTCAAATACCCCCGGACTGGCTTCCGCCTCCATGACGCTGGTGGGACTGGTGCAACCGTATCTGTTGCGACTGTTTGTGCCGCGCGACGCTTCTGAAGACATCGTGCCATCTATGGCAACCATAGGTGTTGGCAAGTACCTTAACTATGCTTTTTTGCTTGTCTTGTTGCATTGTCTGTGCATCTTCTTGCTTGAGGCTTTCAGCTTTTTCAACTGGAGCCACTGGCTGGAATGTGTCGGTGGCAGCACGGCAATTACGTTTTTGCTTGTTGTAACTCTTGAGAGTGTGAGGCGCAAGTGAAGAATCTCATGTTTGACAACAGGCGTTTCGTCATAGGCGGAGTGGCCATCTTCATCGTCACAGTCTACATCATACGCCTGTTTGCATTGCAGATAATGAGCGACGACTATAAGAAAAGCGCCGACTCAAACGCCTTCCTGAAGAAGGTGGAATATCCCTCGCGCGGAGTTATCTCTGACCGTCGAGGGCGGCTGATGGTATACAACCAGTCGGCCTACGACATAATGGTGGTGATGAACGAGGCCAAGGGACGTCTCGACACCACCGAACTGTGCGCCACACTCGGAATGACGCGCGAAGAATTTGACAGCCGTATGGCCGCAATAAAGGACAGGAGCAAGAACCCTGGCTATTCCCGTTTCACGGAACAGCTGTTCCTTGGCCAACTGTCCGATAAGGATCTCGGAGTGTTTCAGGAGAAACTTTATCGTTTTCCAGGTTTCTACACCCGAAAGAGAAGCATCCGACAGTACCAATATTCATGCGCAGCCCACGTACTCGGTGACGTTGCCGAGGTATCTCCGTCAGACATAGAAGAGGATGACTACTACCAGCCGGGCGACTATATAGGCAAACTCGGCGTGGAACGGAAGTATGAGAAGCAGCTGCGCGGCGAGAAAGGAATGCAAATCATGTTGCGCGATTCCCACGGGCGAGTGCAGGGCCGCTATCAGGACGGGCGTTTCGATCGCCGTCCCGTGCCGGGCAAGAACCTTACGCTTGGCATTGACCTCGATTTGCAGACACTTGCCGAACGTCTGCTTGAGGGTAAGATTGGCAGTATCGTGGCCATAGAACCGGCTACGGGTGAGGTGTTGTGCATGGCTTCTTCACCTACTTACGATCCCCGGACCATGACGGGACGGCAGCGCAGTCGCAACCACTCGCAACTGAGCCGCGACGTGTGGAAGCCGTTGCTCAACCGCAGCATAATGGGACAGTATCCGCCCGGTTCCACATTCAAGACCACGCAGGCACTCACATATCTCAATGAGGGAATCATCACTCCCTCAACCGCTTTTCCCTGCCATCACGGTTTCTACTTCCGCGGCTTGCACGTGGGGTGTCACGGTCATGCCTCGCCCATAAACCTTGTCAACGCCATAAGCACATCGTGCAACGGTTACTTCTGCTGGGGACTGTACTACATGATAGGTAACCGCCGCAAGTACAAGAGCGTGCAGGATGCCATGAACCGCTGGCGCGACTATATGGTGAGCATGGGCTTCGGCTATAAGCTCGGCATTGACCTGCCGGGAGAGAAGCGGGGCATGATACCCAATGCCGGTTTCTACGACAAGGCTTACCGCGGTTCGTGGAACGGACTGACCGTGATAAGCATCTCGATAGGGCAGGGTGAGGTTACGCTGACACCGCTTCAGATAGCCAATCTCGGTGCCACGATAGCCAACAGGGGCTATTACTATGCCCCTCATGTGGTGCGCAAGGTGGAGGGCGAACCGCTCGACACGACATATACACACCGCCACTACACCATGGCCTCGCGCAGCGCATACGAGAAAGTGGTGGAGGGAATGCGCAGTTCTGCCCTGCGTGGCACCTGTCGGATGCTCGGCCGTTATGACTTTGAAGCTTGCGGAAAGACCGGAACAGCGCAGAACCGTGGACACGACCACTCCGTTTTCATGGGCTTTGCTCCTATGAACGCTCCCAAGATAGCCGTAGCCGTATATGTGGAGAACGGCGGTTGGGGAGCCGACTACGGCGTGCCGCTTGGAGGCTTGATAATGGAACAGTATATAAACGGCAAACTCTCGGCCGAGTCAATGAAGCGTGCCGACGAGTTCCAACACAGACGTATTGCTTATGGAACAGGCGACAGATAAGCGCAAGGGCGTGCTCCGCTCGTTGGACTGGTGGACTATTGCCATCTATGTGGCGTTGCTCGCCTTCGGATGGATAAGCGTTTGCGGCGCGAGTTTCTCCTATGGCGACAGCGACATATTGAGCCTCGACACTCGGTCGGGCATGCAAATAGTGTGGATTGGCACTTCGCTCTGTCTGGGCTTCGTGATACTGATGCTCGACAGCCGTTTCTTCGACACGTTTGGATATATAATCTATGCGGCGTTGCTGCTTTTGCTCTTTGTAACGATATTCAATCCCCACCAAATAAAAGGCTCGCGGTCGTGGCTCGTGTTGGGGCCGCTGCGTCTGCAACCGGCGGAGTTTGCCAAGTTCGCTACCGCGCTCGCCTTGTCCAAACTGATAGGCACGTATGGTTTCAATATCCAGAAACTGAAGCACCTCGGCGCGGCTTTGGGCGTTATTCTATTGCCCATGCTGTTCATCGTTTTGCAGCGTGAAACGGGTTCTGCACTTGTCTATCTGGCTTTCTTCCTTGTGTTCTACCGCGAGGGAATGCCTGGTAGTGTGCTGTTTACGGGTGTGGCCGCCGTGGCCTACTTCGTGGTTGGCATACGCTTTGAGAACGTTATGTTGCTGGACACCCCCACTTCGGTGGGCAAGTTTGTCGTGCTGCTGATGGTGCAGACGTTCTCTTCAGCCTTGGTGCTCGTGTATTGCCGTCATGGAAGGTTTGCCGTAAACCTCCTTTTGTCATGCCTTGGCGCAACGGTTTTAGCCTTGTTGTTTTCCGAGTTTGTCGTTCCGTTCGACGTGGTTGTGGTGCAGCTTGTGGTGTGTGCCGCACTTGTAATAGCCTTGTTTTGGAAAGCGTTCTCCACACGTTTGCGCAACTACTATTACATCGTGGTGTTCGCTCTCGGCTCGTTGGCGTTCTTCTATTCCGCCGACTATGTGCTGAACGACGTGATGGAACCCCACCAAAGGGTGCGCATAAATGTGTTGCTCGGCCTTGACGAAGACCTTGCCGGGGCTGGCTACAACGTTCACCAAAGCGAGATAGCCATCGGTTCTGGCGGACTTGAGGGCAAAGGTTTTCTGAACGGTACGCAGACAAAGCTGAAGTTCGTGCCCGAACAAGATACAGACTTCATCTTCTGTACCGTAGGCGAGGAGGAAGGCTTCTTGGGTTCGGCCGGAGTGTTGCTGCTGTTTCTTGCGCTCATCCTGCGCCTGATACACCTGGCCGAGCGGCAACCGTTCCGTTTTGGACGTGTTTACGGCTATTCGGTGCTATCCATATTCCTTTTCCACGTGTTCATCAATGTGGGAATGGTGCTTGGACTAACCCCTGTGATAGGCATTCCGCTTCCCTTCTTCAGCTATGGCGGCTCGTCGTTGTGGGGCTTTACAATACTGCTGTTCATTTTCCTTCGCATGGATGCCGGGCGCAATCTTGCCAACCGTTGAGGCTGTCAAGGGACGTATATTCTGTTTCCCCGACAGCCGATATTGTGCCTTGCGGCGTTCAACTTTTGCGGTAGGCTAAGGGCGACATACCCACGTGTTCCTTGAAGAATTTTCCGAGAAACGACTGGCTCGGGAAGTTCAGTTCCTGGGCTATTTCCTTGATTGTCTTTGACGTGTTCTTCAGACTGATGCGTATCTCAAGCGTGACGTAGTTGTAAATCCACTCGTTGGGGGTGCGCTTGCTGACAGACTTTACCGTTTCCGACAGATACTTGGGACTGATGCACAGCTGTTCGGCGTACCATCCCACCCGGCGTTCCCTCTTGTAGTTGTCTTCCAACAGTTGTATGAATTCTGTGAATATGGCATTGGCGCGGGTCTGTTTGCTACTTGGTTCGGGCTGCATTCTGGACATGAAATTGCTCAGGTCGTAGAACATTGCGAGCATCAACGCCCTTGCCACGTCGCGTCTGAAGCGGTTGTCCGTGTTGGACACCTTTCCCATAATCAGATAAAAATAGTCCTTGAACAGTTCCGCTTCGCTTTCCGAGAGACTTGCGATGGGATGGTCTTTAGAGAAAAGCAATAGCGACGACACCTCGCTGACGTTGCGTATTATCTCGTAGAAGAAGTCTACGGAAAGCATGAAGCCCATTCCCTGCAAGTCGGGCGAGGCAGTATATCCGTCCACCACGTGCCTTTCGCTCACGATGATAATGTCGCCCTGCTTTGCAGTCAGCCGTTGCGTGTCCACAGTGTAGCTTGCCGAGCCGCGCGTACACAGCGCAAGGAGAATGAACGTCATGCGTTTGGGCGATGTGGGCATGGGCAGTTTGCCCAAGTCGTCGGTGAGCAGCAGGTCGTTTCCAATGGAGACCGAGTGTGCCAATTCTTCTTTCGCAGTCTTTATGCTGGTGTCTTTTATAAGCGGAGTATTCATAGTAAAAGTGTTGTTACGTAAGGATAGTGCAGCCTATCTTCTGCAAAGATAGTGCCAACGAGCGCAATGAAAGTTTACTTTCAGATTGCCGAGTGCAGCCTATCTTCTGCAAAGATAGTGCCAACGAGCGCAATGAAAGTTTACTCTCAGATTGCCGAGTGCAGCCTATCTTCTGCAAATATACTATATTTATCGCATTTCAGCATAAAGATGCAATGGCAAACTTAGTAGACGTTCCAAATCTTGGAACGAAAATTTCAGTTAGGCAAACATACGACTTCTATTGGATAAATGCAAGCGTAGTTACCGCACAAAAAACATCCGTGTTCAAAAAAGTCTTTGGCAAAAATCCCGAACACATCCCGAACGCATCCCGAAGGACTCGTGTGCGCTGAGCCTCCGCCAACCACTATCTTCGAGTCACAGGGCCAGACGTAAATATTCAGCTTGCCACGTGTGCCACTCCGAGTGAAACGTGAACAAAAAAAATACCGCATCGGTCGCGGGGACTGATGCGGTATCCGGTATGTTGCAGACGAGTGTTACTTGACCACTGTCTTCTTGTCGTTCACAATGTAAACGCCCTTCTTCAGGCCGTTGAGCGACTTGACTCCGGCAGCTACTCGCTTGCCGTCAATGGTGTAGACCGTGTAAGTCTTGCTGCTTGCAGCGTCAACGCCGTTGATCGCCGAGACTACAACGGGTGCTGCCAGTACGGGAGCCGACTCGCCGTCATCGTATACGGCCGTCACGGCATATTTATACACGCCGTCGGCAGTAATGGCAGAGTCTGTGTAGCTTGTGGTTTCAGCCGAAACGGTTGCCACAAGTTCCTCGTTGCGGTAGATGTTGTAACCGATGGGCTTGCCTATTCCGGCGATATAGGTCACGTCGTCCACGGCAAACACGAAGCCGCCGTCCTCGGTTATGTGGCGTATTGCGAAGTTCGTTGCGCCTGCGGGCACGTCAAACGACACTTCGGTCCACTCTTCCTTGTCGATAGTCACGGTGTCTACAGCCACAAACTTCGCTGTGTCTGCACCTCCGTCGGCAGAATAGAGCAGCACGATAGTCTCCGGGTAGATGTTCTGTGCGTCGCCCTGACAGAGAGCATAGAACTTCACGGTCTGCGCATCGCCCGACAGAGTGGGGCTAATCAGCCAGTTGTCTGCGTCAACAAAGCCATTGCTTGTCGAACTGTACACCGCAGCGGCGTATTTGTTGCCCGTGTGGGGCGCATAGCTCGGGTTGGCCTCCACAAGACCGGTGAATATGGCTTCCGGTTCCCATACCTCAAAGGCGAAAGCCTCGCCCTGATGGCCATACTTGTAACCGCTGAAAACATTGCCTGTAAGACCCTTGTCTCCGTCCACGCAAGTCCAGTCGCCGAACTTGTCGGTAGCCCATGTGGTGTAGTCTTCGAAGCCGTCTGTAACCTCAGCCTTTTCCAGTGCCGAAGCCACCCATTCCACGTCTACAGCGTTGCCGTTGATGATGGCAGAGGCAGAGAGGGGAGCAGCCTTTGCCGACTCCTGCAGCTTCAGAGAAGCCACAGCCGTGTTGTTGTCGGCATCCTGGTCGCCGGTGAGTTCAACGGTTGCCGACATCTGTATGGTGCTGTCGTTGCCCTCAAACACGCTTGTCTTGTATTCGAAGGTGAACGTCTGGCTGTCGAAAGAAGCGAGGCTTTCGGTCACTTCCTTGGTTTCCACGAGCTGTTCTCCTGCGTAGAGCTTGACGGCGTATGCCTCAGCGGCGTTGGCTCCAAAGTTGGTTATCTTGACGTTAACAGCAGCCTTGTTGCCCCTCTTCACGCTTTCTGGAACGGTAATCTCGGCAGCAAGGTCGTTCTCGTAAACGTTGCGCACATTGATGTCGTCCAGATAGATGTAGTCGTTGGTTGTTCCTTCGCCACGGAATTGCACGATTATGTACGGCTCGTTCACATATTCTGCCAGCGAAACAACAGTTGTCGCCCACGGAGTAGCCTGTGTGCTGTCCATAGTGTTGTATACAACGGTAGTGAGGCTGTCAACGGTGTTGTCCGGACGGCAAATCTGTACAGTTATGTTGCCGTTGGTCTTCTTGCCGGTCTTCGTTCTGAACACCAGTTTCGGTGAGGTCGCACCAGCCAGACTTATCTTTCCCGAAGAGAGATAGGCCGTGTCGCCAGATCCGTCGAATACAGCAGAGCCGCCCAAGTCGTCGTATGAAGTTCTGGAAATCATGCTCCAAGAAGAGCTGCCCGGTGTTCTTGTCACCCACATGCCATAGGTGTTCTTGCCGCCGGGGAACACTTCGTGGAACGGAAGCTCATACGGTTTACCGCAAATCAATGCCTTTGTAAGCATTTGCGAGCTTTCTCCCATCTCGTTCTTGGCCGAAAGACCGAAGTAAACCAGTCTCTGGTCGCCCTCTTCCGTATTGTATGTAATGTCGTATGAGGTTGTTGCCTTCACGCTGTCGAGCAGCGACAGTTCGGCATCGCCGTACTTGTCAACCTCGGCGTTGTAGATATTGTACCACAACTCGTCGGGATTGACGTAGCCGCCGTTTACTCCCTTGGTCACAGGAGTCCATGACAGGTTGATGGAAGTGAACTTGTCTACTGTCTTAATGCCGTCTGCTGAAACAGCTTCGGGTTTGTCGGGACCAACAAATGTTGAGGCTTCGCTTGAATAGCGGCCGCCACCGGCAGCGTTGTACACGCGCACACTGTAAGTGTTCTTGCCGTTTACGGCCTCCTTGTCTGTGTACGATGCGGTGCCGCCGGGCTTCAGACCGTCGGTAACCGAACCCACAACCTTGCCGTCGCGCAGAACGTCAACCTTGGTGATGGTTGTAAGGTCATTGCCGTCAATCTGCTTTGAAGGCAGAGTGAACGATACGGTTGCTTCAAGCGCACCCTTTTCTCCGGCAACAACACCAACGGCAGTTGCTGAGTCGGGAGCTGCCACAGAAGAACCCTCGCTTACGGTGATGTTTCTGAGCATGAGATACATTTGGTAAGCGTCACTAATGCTGTGGAAGCCTATCTTTATGCTTCCGTCAGCATCTGGCACGATACCCTTGGAGTATGTGGTGTAGGCGGCACCGGACAGTTTCGTAGGTTCAAGTATTACACCTTCGTATGTTGTCGGGTCGCTTCCCACACCGTATTTCACTTCAAGGCTTTCGGGATACCTCGACTGGTAGTTGGCAGCCTCAAAGGCCACGATGTATTCCTTGCCCGTTTCGAGCTTCAAAGGAGGTGTGAGCAGCCAGTCGTCGCCCTTGTTGGTTCTGCTGTATGTGTATCTTGCATAGCCGGTACCGTCGCTGTATGTGTATAGTGACCATGTGCAACCGTCGTTGTTGGCGTCTATAACGGTCATAAAGTCAAATGCGTCCTTTCCTGCAAACGTGTTTGAGTATGGCGGAACGATGCCTTGTCCCATCACGACCTTGTTTGAAATGGCCTCTTTGCTCTTCATCGTGTCGTTCACGGCCACCACTCCATAGGTGTAAGCCTTCATGTCCTTCAGCTCAATAACCTCGGTAAACACGGTGTCGGCCAGTCCTGTGGCCACGGTAACGGAGTCAGGATAGCGCACAACGTTGTATTTCAGGTCGCCTATGTAACCACCGTTTACGCCACTCTTCGGTGCTGTCCACGCAACGGTCATCTTTCCAGTGTTGTCGTCAGCGTCCAGCTTGACCGAGCCTACAGCTTCAGGTTCGTCCAGACCCACATATTGGGTCACGGAGACAGCTGCACCCTCTCCGGCACTGTTGGCCGTGATTATCTGGAAACGTGTGCTTCCGTTGGTCGGTGCGGTCACTTCAGTCTTCACAGTCGCTCCTGCGGTGGTCTTGCCTTTGGCTATGGTGTCGGTCTTTACCACTATGTAGTAGTCTACGTCGCCAGTCAGGTCGTCACCGCCGTAGGTCTTTGTCGGAGCCACGAAGGAAACCGAACCTGTAAGCGACGCCCCTTCAAACTTCATGGTAACGTCTGTTACTGCGGCGGGAGCTGCATTGGCAGGGGTTGGTGCCGGTATGGATAGCGCACAGATGTATTCGTTTGCCGGGAAGTCGGCCACCTTTGTTGCCTTTCCTGTTCCCAAATCCACTGTGTAGAGTGCGCTGTTGCCCTCGGAGTCAACCGCAGCCCAATAGAAAGTGTTGGTGCGGTAGTCTATTTCTCCGCTCTGCAAGGAGTATTCTCCCCAGTCGTCGGCGATGGTAACGCCCGTTGCGCCCACAAGAGTTTCCTTGGCTGTTTTGGTGTCAATGGTGTAGAGGTTGCCGTCGGCGGCCACTCCGTAGAGCTTGTTGTCGCGCGTTATACCCATTGCTGCGTAGGAATTTGTGAGCGTGCCGATGGTTGTGCGGGTCAAGGTGTTGTAGTCAACCACTCCCAACTCAAAGTTCCAAAGGTCAGAGTCGTAGAACTCGCCGTATACAGTGCCGTCGGCTGCGACCGCAGTCTCCCTCGCATACATTGCGTAGTCCTCGATGTCTTCCTCTGCAACCTGCTCCCATGTGGTGGTGTCAAAGGCATAATGGGTCATGAAAACATAGCCCCACGACTCCACTTCATAAATCATGTGGAACTTTCCGTCAACGAGTGCGCCTCCGCCTGTGGCCACCATGTTTTCGTTAAGAGCTTTGGCGGTGACGGTAACGGGCGATGCTGCGTTGAACGAATACACGCCGTATGCGGCATTGTCGCCCCATGTTGACTGCGACACCACGTTGCCCCACAGTTCGCGCCCCTCGGCGGTTGTCAGCAGCGGAGTTTTTGCCACGCTGCTTGCTGCCTTTGTGGTTTTCAGCCGCTGGTAGTCGGCTTTCATCTCCTCCAGACTCTTGTTGCCTGAGGCCGTTTGCGAAGCGAACTTCTTTGCCATTCCCCTCAGGGGAAACTTCGGCGACAGTTTTTTCTGCCGCATTGCTCCCTGTTCCGTCTTCACTTTCACCGTTGCTTCTTTGAACGGTGTGGCCGGAGTGCGCTGTGCCACCTGCGCCGAAGCGTCAGTTGCAGGCAGCGAAACCAGCAGTGCCAGTGCGCCGGACAGTAGATAATCAAATCTTGTCATGTGTTATAAAATTAAGAAATCAGATGCCATTGAATATCTGGATATGCGTATAAAATCTATTCCCGTTTCAGTCTCCGTTTGCAGCCTGTATGGCTATCGTTTCCTCCCGCTTCGGCTTCCTGAACCGAAGTCTGTAGGCAAATGGTCAGAGATTGCGCTGCAAAAGTAACCATTATGCTTTTTGTATGCAAAAAATATTCTGCTTTTTGATACAAAAACCGCCATATTTATAACGAGGAAGCGATGCTGCCCTAAGCGTTTTTAGAAAAGACGAAAAACGTTTAGGGCAGATTGGTCAAAAACAGCAAGAAACGGCAATCAACGGGCCTTTCCCGCAAGTCGTGGACAAAAGAAACTTGAAGCAAGACCTTCAACTGAACATGAAAGTAACCGTTGATTGCGATCAACGGTTCCAACTGCACTTGGAAATGTCAATTGATTGCAATCAACGGTTCCACCGAACTTGAAAGAGACAATTGATTGCGAACAACAGCCCCAACGACACTTGGAAATGGCAATTGATCGCAATCAACGGTTCCACCGAACTTAAAAGAGACAATTGATTGCGAACAACAGCCCCAACGACATTCAAAAGAGGGAATATTTCGCAATCAAGACATTCTTTTGACATTAGGGAAGGAAAAAACTCAGAACATTTGATGAATAAAAAAATGCCGCATCGGTCGCGAGGACTGATGCGGTATTCGGTGCGTTGCAGGTGAGGGTTACTTGCCCACCACTATCTTGCGGTTGCCCATTATGTAGACGCCGCGGGAAAGATTGTCAAGACAGTCGGTTCCATGGCCCACTAACCGTCCGTCGAGCGTGTAGACATCGGCGGCATGGGCATCGTCGGCCTTGACGCTGCTTATTCCGCTCGTCTTGCCGGCCACGGTGAGCTTGCCGTTCACGTAAGACAGTTCGTAGTTCTCGGCCTTTCCGCCACTGACGATGATGTCGTAGACACCTTCGGCAGACAACTTGTCGGCATCGCAAACAACGGTTGGCCGCTCGGTGAACACCGTGTCGGTCTCGCCGTTCTTGAAGCCGTCGTAAGCCAACACAAACTTCGGGTTGTCTTCGCCAGCCTTTCGGGTGGTGTCGAGGGCGGTGACGGTGAGCGGTGCAGCGGTTATTATTAGGAAGCCTTCAACATACTCAACGTCTTCCGACGTGATGGTACCGGGCAGCACACGTATGGGATAGCGGCCGACGGGCGTTGTGGGCAGTGCGTCGCACACCACCTCAGGCCGCCCGTCAACAACGGTTCCCTCTATGCGGTAGCCCAACTGCGGGTTTGGCTCACCATACTTGCGCATACAGTTGCGCCCCTTGACCGTAGTGCCAAACTCTATCATGGTCTTGAAACTGCTCCACTGGGCTGCTGCCTTGTAGAGAGTGGCAGTTCCGGCCGGCACATACAGCGTGGCCTTGTTGCTGCTTGGCGAACCGAACACAAACGCTCCGCCAAGGGTGGGAGGAGTCTTTGAACGCGTGCGCACCGACGACAGGCCGTTGCAACCGTTGAACGCCTCGCGCCCAATGGTGTCGATAGTGGCCGGAAGCACCACTTCCGTAATCCGCATATTGCCGGCATAGGCGAAGTCGCCTATCACCTTCACGCTTCTGGGCACCGTTCCGTCGGCAAGGCGGGGCAGGGCAGCAATCACCCTTGTGGTGTCTTTGGTGTAGACAGCCTGTCCGCTCACGATGAAGTCGGCATCGGCCGATGGGCGCAGAAGCACCGAGTCGAGTCGTGTACACAGCGACAAGGCTCCCTCGCCGAAGTGGCTTATGCTGTCGGGAAGGTATATTTGCTTGAGCGAGCAACCGTAGAACAGGCGTTCGGGCAATGCTCCGTCACCTGTGGGGCGCAGTTCCTTGCCGTCGGCGTGCAGGTAATAGTCGCCTCCGGCAACGATGCGGGCGTCGGAAAGGTCAAGCACGCGCAACCGTCCCGTGGTCTTCTCTCCATTGTAGTCGCGTCCGGCCATGGAGCGCATCAGCCGCAAGTCGGTGCCGTTCACCTCACCCTCCACGCGCAGAGTGTCGTAGCTGTAGACAAGGGAGTCAACGATGTGGGCGGCAAGTGTGCCGGCACGGTCGAGCTTGATTGTGTCCGACACAGACAGGCCAAGCCTCTCGGGATTGATGTTGAGTATCATGTCCTGCCCTTGCGAGAAGTTGTAGTAGCCCGGGTCGAGCACCGCCACGTCGAAATAGCCGTCTTCGCTGCCGCTCCATCCCCAGTTCACGTGTACAAGACCGTCGGCATCGTAGCCGTCGAACACGAAGGAGTGGCCGCCCGACGACCAGCTGGAGCCTCCATACACCAAGGGCAGACGCTCGGTAAGCTGTTCGTAGATCATGTCCATCCACTCCCGTTCGGTGTATTTGCTGCGCTCGTAATACTTCGTCTCAAGCCCGAAGTACTTGTTCATGCCCTCCGAAGCCTCGTCGTGATACGCTCCGCTGCCGTCCTCGGCCGCAGTGCCATACTCCATGTTGACGGCCACGCCGCAGTCGCGCATCAGCAGAGCCACGGCCTGAGCCTGCTCTTCCGTATAACTGCCGCTATAGTCGTCAAGCATATTTGCCCAATCGTATGCGTCGGAAGCGAAGTCGGCGGTCACGGCCACGCCGTTGGGGTTGTTGTAAGGATAGTAAATGGTGCGCGAGCCAATGCCGCTGGCCGGTGCCTTGTGGTAGTTGAGTATCTGGGCAAACGACGTTGCCACGCATCCCGTGAGGCAGCGCGAGCCTGAAGCGTTGGTGGGACACATGCGCCAGTAGGGTTCTTCCTGGTCCCAACGGCTTGTGACGAGCGGTGCAACACTTGCATCGTGGCGCGACACGTCGGGTTTTGCTGTACGCTGTATGGGGGTGTTGTTGGCCACGGCATAGGAAACCACCTGCCCGACAGACTGCATCCACCACGCGAAGTTGGGGTTTGCTGTTCCGTCTTGTATCTTTGAGTCGGAGTAGCCCAGCACCGCAGGTGCCAAATCGTCGGTGGAGACAACTACAAAGCCGCCGTCGTCGTAGCCGTAAACAGCCAGATAGCCGCTCTGCGAAAGTCGCTTCAGAGCCGAAGAACCTCCATTGGGGGCGGCACGCTTTATGCCGTTGGCGTTCAATATGCGCAATGCGGCATGGCGCATCTCTGCGTCAGTCCTGTCCTTTGCGTCAGTGCCGACGGTAGCGAGCAACAGTGCCATGGCCACAAGGGCACGTATTCTCATGTTCTTTACCATATTTATTGGTTGAAACTTATTTCTCAAAATAGAAAGTCAAAAAATACCGCACCCATCACAAGGACGGATGCGGCATTTGAATGGTCATTGCATATCGATTACTTCACAATCGACTTCTTGTCGTTGACGATGTAGACACCCTTCTTCAAGCCGTCGAGCGACTTGACTTCTGTGCCCACGTGCTTGCCGTCAACGGTGTAGACGTTGTAGGTCTTGCCGTTTGCGGCATCAACGCTTTCGATTGCCGAAATGATGACAGGTGCAGCGGAAACAGGAGCCGACTCACCATCAGCATATACAGCCGTCACAGCGTATGTGTGTGAGCCGTCGGCAGGATTAGCGTCGATGTAGCTGGTAGCATCGGCAGCAACAGTGCCAACAAACTCGCCGTCGCGGTAGATGTTGTAGCCAACCAGCGTACCTGCACCTGCTGTGTAGGTAATGTCATCGATGCCAAGCATGAAGCCTCCCTCTGCCGTCACGTGATGTATGGCGAAGTTGGTTGCGCCTGCAGGCACGTCAAACGTCACTTCGGTCCATGCGTTTTGGTCGATAACTACTGTATCAACAGGCACGAATGTAGAGATGTCTGCGCCTCCGTCAGTTGCATAGAGCAGTACGATTGTCTCTTCGTAAGAAGTCTCCGAGTCGCCCTGGTTTATGGCATAGAACTTCACGGTCTGCTTGTCGCCCGACAGAGTGGGGCTGATGAGCCAGTTGTCGGCATCGGGGAACGTTGAGTTGTCGCCAACGCTGTACAATGCAGCAGCATACTTGTTGCCAGAGTGGGGAGCCAAAGTCGGGTTGCTCTCAACGCATCCCTCGAAGATGGCTTCCGGTTCCCAAATCTCAAATGCGAATGCCTCGCCCTGGTGGCCGTACTCATAGCTGTTGAACATTGAGCCTGAGGCACCCTTGTCGCCATCGTAGCAAGTCCAGTCGCCAAACTTGTCAATGCTCCATGTGGCGTAGCTCTCGAAGTCTTCGGTCACTTCTTGCTTTGTCGTTGCGGGAGCTGTCCATGCCACCTCGGCATTGCCGCCATTCTGTGTGGCCGAAACCGAAGCGGGAGCCGGCTTGGTGGATGTCAGCAGTTCGATTGTGGTCGAAGCCGTGTTGTCGTCGGGGTTCAATTCGTTGGCGAAGTCAACCACGGCAGACAGTTCTACAGAGCTGTTCTCGTCGAATGCGCTTGTCTTGTAGTCGAAGGTGAACGTTGTGCTTTCGAAAGAGGCAAGAGGCTCGGTCACTTCCTTGGTCTCCACGAGGGTAGAACCGGCATAGAGCTTCACGGTGTATGCAGAAGCCGCATTGTCGCCGAAGTTGGTCACCTTCACGTTGACGATTGCATTTTCGCCCTTCTTCACGCTCTCGGGAGCTGAAATCTCTGCGGCGAGGTCGTTTTCGTAAACGTCGCGCACATTGACGTCGTCAAGATATATGTAGCCCTCGGTATTGCCATCGCCACGGAACTGCACAACGATGTACGGGTCGTTCATGTATTTGGCCAGCGAAACAGAAGTCTTGGCCCACTTTGTGGCAACGGCGGTGTTCTCGGCGTTGTAGTCTACGGCTGCAATGCTGTCAACCGAACCGTCAAATCTGCGGATGAGCACGGAGATGGTTGCGTCGCTGTTGGCGTCAGAGCATGAGCTGAACACCAGTTTCGGGTTGGTCGCTCCGGCTATGCTTATCTTTCCTGTAGCGAAGTAAGCTACGTCGCCAGTACCGTTGAATACAGCTGCACCACCACCTGCACCGTCGGTAGAAGTACCGCTAAGCAAGCCCCAAGAGGAGTTGCCGGGGTGTGATGCCCACCACAAGTCGTAAGCAAGGCCGCTGACAGCGAACTGCTCACGGAACGGAATGGTGTAGGGCTTGCCGCAAACAATCGAGTTTGTCATTGTGTATGAACTCTCGCCCATCTCGTTCTTTGCAGAAAGGGCGAAGTAAACCAATTTCTGGTCGCCCTCGTTGGTGAGGTACGGTACGTCGTAAGATGTCTTGGCCTTGATGCTGTCTAAGAGAGAAAGATCGGCGTAGCCATAGTCATCCACATCAACAGAGAATACATTGTACCACATTTCGTTGGGGTTCACGTATCCGCCGTTTGCACCTGTGGTCACAGCGTCCCAAGAAAGACCAACAGACGTGGTGTTGTCGGCCAGCTTGACACCGTCGCGAGCCACTGCACCGGGCGTGTCAATACCAACGTAAATCGAGATTTCCTCAGAGTAGCGTCCGCCACCATTCTCGTTGTACACACGAACGCTGTAGGTGTGAGTGCCGCTGGGTACGTTGGTGTCGGTGAAAGAAGCAGAGCCGCCTGGAGTCAGACCGCTTGTAACGGTTCCAACCACCACGCCGTCGCGCAGGATTTCTGCCTTGGCAATTGCGGAAACAGCTGTTCCGTTGATTGTCTTGGTAGGCAGAGTGAACGATACTGTTGCCGTGGGAGCACCGTTGGCTCCGGCAACTGCGGTGATGGCCGTTACAGAGTCGGGAGCGGTGAGAGCCGAACCCTCGCTAACCTTGATGTTGTCGAGCTTGAGGTAGTACATGTCGGCGTCGCTCATGCTGTGGAAGCCAATCTTTATCTCCTCGTCGGCATCGGGAATGATGGCCTTGGAGAACTTGGTGTAGGCATCCGAGGTCAGTTCGGTAGGCTCGAGTATCACGCCTTTGTATGCTGTCGGGTCGCTTCCGTTGCCGTATTTCACCTCGATGCGCTCAGTATAGTATGACAGATAGTTTGATGCGTCGAAGGAAACGACATACTCTTTGCCGGCTTCGAGCTTCAATGTGGGCGTGAGCAACCAGTCGTCGGCGTCAAGACTGCCGTTGTACTGGCATCTTGCATGGGCGTCAGCACCATAGTAGTTGTACAAGAACCATGTGTGTCCGTCGTTGTTTGCATCGACTATGGTCATAAGGTCGAATGCATCGCCGTCAAATGTGTTTTCGTATGGAGGAACGATTGCCGGGCCGATCACAGCCTTGCTTGATGTGGTCTCAGCGCCCCTCTTCGTGCCGTTTATGGCAATGACTCCGTAAGAGTATGCCTTAAGTTCGGTTGCACTAAGCGTCTCGGTGAATACCGTGTCGGCCAAACCTGCGGCCACGGTAACTGAGTCGGGATAGCGAACTACATCATACTTCAGTTCGCCTACATAACCTCCGTTCAGTCCAACCTTGGGTGCAGACCACGAGAGCGTCATCTTGCCGGTCTTCTCGTCGGCGTTCAGCTTGACAGACTCTATTGCTTCGGGCGTGTCGTAGCCTACATACTTGGTAACAATGGCCTTGGGACTTGAACCGAAGCTGTTGGCCGTGGTCACCTTAAACCTTATGGAACCGTCTGCAGGCACCGTTACTGTCTTTGCTACAGAAGCTCCGGCTGTGGTAGTGCCTGTGCCGATGGTGTCGTTGCCGGCCACTATATAATATAATATGTGAGTGAGCCGCTGAGATTGCCGCCGCCATAGGTCTTTGTCGGGGCGGTGAAGCTTACCGAGCCAGACAGCGAAGCTCCCTCGAAGGCAAGCTCCACGTCGGAGGCCATGGCAGGAGCGTCGTCAACAGCTGCTGGGTCGGGAACGGTGAGGGCGTATATTTGCTCCTCTGCCGGGAAGTCGGACACCTTAGTGGCAGCACCCGTAGCCAAGTCTACTGTGTAGAGTGCACATTCGCCGTCGTTGTTTATTGCCGCCCAATAGAAGATGTTGGTGCGGTAGTCTATTTCACCGCTCTGGCCATAATAAGAACCGTCAGCGTCGGCTATGGTCACGCCCGTCGGGCCAACGAGGGTCTCCGTGGCGTCGGTGGCACTTATCTGATACAGGTTGCCGTCGGAAGCCACACCGTATATCTTCTTGTCGCTCGTTACACCAAGAGCCACATACGACTTGGAGAGTGTACCTATGGTTGTACGCGTCAGCGTGTTGTAGTCTGCAATACCAAGCTCAAGTCCGCTGAGGTCGGAATTGTAGAACTCACCATAGACTGTACCGTCGCTGGCCACAGCCGTTTCTTTTCCGAGCATAGCATAGTCATCCACACTCTCTGATACGGTCTGCTCCCAAGTGGCGGTGTCGAAAGCATAGTGGGTCATGAAAAGCATGCCCCAGAACGAGAAGTAGTTGATTTCGTGGAATATGCCGTCAACAAGGGCACCGCCGCCAACGGCCTGCAGGTTGTCGTTGAGGGTGATGGGGCTGACCTCAATCGGCGATGCAGCGTTGAAAGTGTACATACCGTAGGCTGTGTAGTCTGAACTCCAGCCAGTCTGGTAGGCCACATTTCCCCACAGTTCGCGTCCTGTGGCAGCAGCCAGTGACGGGGCTTTGGCCACGCCGCTCTTGGCTGAGGCCGACTTCACACGCACATAGTTGACCTTCATCTCCTTCAGACCCTTGTTGAGGGTGGGTTTCGGAGTGCCGAAGTTCTTCACTTGAGTCAGCAAAGGATGCTTCACCTCAAACGCCTTTTGTTTGGCGTTGGCCTGGCCAGGCTTCACCTTGGCCATCACTTCCTTTACCTTGACTCCTGCCGGTCGCAGTCCGAGCTGCGCCGAAACGTTCTGAACGGGCAATGCAGTCAGCAACGCCAGCGCGCCAGATAGTAAATAGTTGGTCTTTTTTACCATGCTTAATAGAGTTAAAAATTAAACATACAGATACCTAAATGTATATTGAATACTAAATTTCATCTATATGTGAACTTGCCGTCTGCCCCGCTTCTCTCTGTGAAAATGTCTTCTGAGTTCCCTGTTCTGCGAGACAAAGTGTCAACTATCACGCCGCAAAAGTAGACATAATGGCTTTAATATGCAAATTTTAAGCAACTTTTGTTGCCGATTGTCCTTGTTTTCTTACTTTATATACCATATTTAGGGTATCTGCACATGACCTTTGTATGGTATTCGGGAATATAACTACGAACAGACCTCTTTTAGCGACCGTTAACAGATGCCGTACTTTTCGTAACTTGCGCTGTTCAGCGGTAGGTGCATGACAATGCATCAACCCCCAAACAAGGCTTGAATT
>CAVAQY010000021.1:0-38272 GCA_963590865.1 Bacteroidaceae bacterium
TTGATTTATGTATCTTAAATTTACATTCAAAGTTACTAAAAATCAACGAGTTATGCAAGTTTTTGACGAACTATTTGTTACTTAAAACGTTAAATATCAGAGTATTATATTAATAACTTAATGGGTGATTCCTGCATCTGTTTTTCGGAACATCTAACTGGACACCCTAGTAAGTATATCCTATGCCAAGCACGTGGGTGTCAAGGTCATCGTCATCGTTGCTGCGCAAGTCCTGGTAGCGGTAGTAGAGCTTCAGGTTGTGATGGTTGGTGATTTGAAGGTTGGTGCCAATCGTGTAGCGCGTTTTCTGCAACCCACAGTCACCGTGATACAGTTCCACGCTGCCGAAAGGAATGAGCGGCGTGTGGCTCAAACGGTAGGTCAACTGAAAGCGTGAACGCAGAAGGCTCTGGCTCTTGCTCTTCACGTCTTCCCACTCTTCCGTATCGGTGTCGTATTTCTTGTCCGTAGCCTTGGAGCGATAGGTGTATTGGTACATCTCGCGGAGCGACAAACCCAGGCAGCCGAGACGGTAACTGCCAGTAGCCCCGACGACGAAACGGTGGCGAGGCCACCAATATGCGGGGGTAATCTTGTTGACAGAGCCGTCCTTGTGGTAGGTCTGCGTACCACCCCGATGGTCGTAGAGCAGACTGTAGGCAGCCGAGAACTTCAGGTATTTGTTAAGCTTGTAGTCTGCGCCCAGCCCCAGACTGTAACGGTCCATCTCCTTGGAGTGGTTGCGGGTTCTTGCGCCCAACTCCCCTTCCAGAGTCCAGTGCTTGCCGAGTTTCTTCTCCACGCCGGCATCCATCCAAACACCGAAATCGCTCTGCGCCCTAACTTCCACCGCCACCATTGTCAAGGCGGCGAGAAGCAACGGTATTCTTATTGTCTTCATCATTATCTCCTCTCTAAACGTTACACATTAAGGTATTCTTCGGAGTGTACTTTCACCTGGCCGTCCACCATGCTTATCTCATCGGACTGATAGTATATTTTGACCACGCTCATGTCGCGGAGAAAGTCTATGCCGCCGATTTCCACCTTTACTATGTCAAGTCCCGTGCGCTCCCGCAGGTCGGCAATTAGTTCCTCGCGCCGGTCGGGCTTGATGAGTTCTATACGGTCGTACTGCACCAGTTTTACAGCCATGCTCCCCTTCACCTTGATGTGCTCAAAGAGGAAGGTGAAGACGATGAAGAGCAGGTTGACCACTACTAACAGCGCCCAGCCGAGAGAGGCCGACAAACCGTTGATTACCGACAGGGCGATGATCATAAACATATAGGTCATCTCCCTCACCGGCATCGACTCTGTCCGGTAGCGTATGATGCCGAATATGGCAAAGAGGCCGAGCGCAAACTCTATCCTGATCTTGGTGTCACCCAGAAGGTTGATGAGGAAGAAGATGCTGAAGCCGATGAGCATGAACGTGAAATAATACTCACGCCTGCGGCTCTTGGGAAAATACAGCCAGTGGGTTATCAGCCACACGGTGACGGTGTTGATTGCAAATCGCAACATCAGGGGCAGTACGTCTGCCACATTAAAAAAAGTTGTCATAGTTCAGGGTGTTAAGGATGGAATACACTTTATGAAATCTTCATCAGGCTCTGCAGTCTCGGCTTCATGCGGTTGAGACGAAGACCGGGATTGGTAAGAGCCTCGCCTATGCAATACTTGCTGAAACCGCTCTGACGGATGCGCAGTTCTCGAAGCATTGCGAGTATGGGCGACGGTTTCAGTCCGTCGCGCTTCAGCTCAATGATGACTATCTGCGGAAGTGAACACTGTATGCCGGTGGACAGGTTGCTGAACTCCAGACAGGTGTCGATGGTGAGCCGCTCTGTTTTAGCCTTGTTGACAAGGGTGATGCGGTGAAACCGGTTTTCTATCTTCCGCTCCAAAAGCTGCGGGTCGATGCGTACATTGCGGCGCAGGAAGTCCATGGCTTCTGGGGAGGGAAGGTCTGTGACCGATATACGGTTCTTGTGGGTCTGGCCGTGATTGTCCTTGGTCTTCACCTCAAGGAAACTTAGCTGGCTGTCCACATAGGAGCGCACCCTAACCTTCTGTCTGCCGGCGTGGCCGTTATGGTGGGCATTGTAGAATGTATAGTCGCTGGAGTCGTAATAGACAGTAGCGTAGTTCATGTTGCGCTTGCCGTCAATCTCCTGCACCCGATATTCGTCGCCAGCCATCTGGAGCAAAGCCGTCAGCTTGCCAATACTGGTGACGAACTTGGTGTCAGTACGGTTCATCAGCCTTATGCCGCCCATCTCTTCAAGAGAAATGGAATCGAACTTGGAAATTATCGCGTTCATAGTCATGTCTGTACTTTTTTTAGTGTGATTCTGTAAATTACCACCGTTAAACATGCAAATTCGTTCAATTGCCTTTACGGTCTGCCTCCGGGCTGGCCGCCGCCATTAGGCTGACCGCCTCCGCCGCCGTTTGTGCCACCACTATAGTTATATGTGTTGACCGTCTGCGAGAGAGTCAGTGTGGCCAGAGTGGAACCGCCGCTCACGGTAGCGTCAGCAGAGTAGCCGCAGAAACTTGTGCCGCCGCTCACGTCGGCTCCTGAGGACAGGACGTAAGAGTTGCCTTTGGTCATCTTGGGTGAACTGAGAAGCAAGGTGTAGCCCTGCTGGGTGTAGTCGCGCGGCACATTGAAGGCAAAGATATTGTTGCCGTCACTGTCCGTCACGGTGAGATACTGTCCGCTGGAGATACTGCTGCCACCGAATATGACCACAGGCTGGGTGCTTACACTCACCGTCGGGGTGGACGTTCCGCCGCCGATGCCTATCACAGTGCCTCCAGTAATGGTGAATGTGTTCTCGTCACAGTCGAAACCATCCTCCGGCTGTGTGGTTCCGCAAGCCACCACCAAACCGCCCGTAATAGTAAGTGTGGAGTTGGAGTCGATGCCGTCGTTGTTTGTTCCCATCGCAAAGACATTGCCGCCGCTTATGATTATAGCCTTGGCGGAGTTTATCGCATCGTCAGAGCAGTAGGCCATGACTGTACCACCCATGATGTTCATAGTGCTCTTGCTCTCTATGCCCTCGGCATCCTCCCCGCCAGTGCAGCGCACCATAATGGTGCCGCCGTTCAGATACATGGCTCCCTTACTCTTTATGCCCTTAGGCGAAGCATCAAGATTGCCGTAAACGTATTGCTTGCCGGTGGTGATAACCTTGATTGTTCCACCGTTTACGGTAAGTGTCTGGTCGGCACTGATGCCCTTGCCTCCTGCACCGGTGCTCTTGCAGTAGAGCGCACCACCGTTCATCACGAATATGCTGTCGGTCTTCACTCCGGCGCATCCGCTCACGTCCTGCTCATCGGAGTCATATTCGCCAGTGCCGGTGGTGACGGCAATAGTCCGTCCGCCGTCTATCTGCACCAGTCCGTCGCTGCTAAAGCCCTTGCTTGCTGCGGCGGAAGTCTCCACGTTTATCACTCCACCTTTTATATATATGGCATCGTTGCCCTTGACGGCATTGCCGGACGTGGCTTTCACATAGACATTGTTGCCGGGACGGAACATCACGTAGTCGTCGCTGCGTATGCCTGCCTTGCAGTTAGCATAGACCCGGAGCGAACCGCTGCCGGAGAAGAGCATTTTGCCCTCGCTGAAGAAGCAGGCTTTCATGTCCTCGTCGTCGGTCTGGTCGGCATAGGCCGTACCGTCGGTGAGGGTGTTGGAAGATCCTTCGGCAAGCACAATGTAGCCGCGCTTCTTGCTTTGGATGTTAATGGCCGCACCATCGGGGTTGGTGATGTTTGCGCCGTTCAGCTCCAGCTCAAACTTATAGTCGCTGTAGATTTTGAGAAAACCGTCGGTTGTGGTGCCGCTCACAATGTAGTGTACCTTCTTGACAGTTGAGTTGACCGTAACATCGGCACCGTTTACCGTGACAGTTACACCATCAACACTGCCCGAAGCTGTTGCCGTAGTGCCGTTGAAGGCTATCCGTACCTCGTTGGAAAACGTGTTGTTTTCGATGTAATCCTCCGCCTCGTCGCCGTCGGCAGGTATGGTTTCCGTTTCCGAGAGAGCCGTCGTGTCGATGGCTATGTCAAACGAACGGAGGTCTGAAATGGAACTGGAATAAGTGGTGGAACTGTCTCCGCCGCCGTTGTTAATATCCCAACTGTCGTTGTCCGTAGAGCATCCGACCATTACCATAAGGGCGAGTATAAGCATCGCCGTTTGCACAATTCGTTTCATAGGCAGCGTCCTTTCTGTTCGTTAGTTATTTCAGATTGATTACTTTATCGCTAAAATTCTGACACAAAGTAAACACAATCTCACGACAACGACAATTTTATTCAACGAACAGACTGTTTCCTTCAACAATCCGACAGACGAGAACAAATAGAAAACGGTAAAGGCGGCACGTCTGACCTGACGTACCGCCTTTACCGTTTCAACCAATCAAGAAGCTCCGGGACTATTTCCCATTCGACAGTATGTCGCGCAGCTGACTGCACTCGCCGTCGCTCAAGCCGCACTCCTTGAGATACTTTTCGGCTGCGGGCTGCACCAAGCCCTCAAGGTCGGAAAGCTTATAGTCCCAGTCTATGTTGTTGTAGTCGTCGAGAGCCTCCTCGTGGCACAACAGCCACAGCATACGGTTGACGGACAGAGACTGCCTGAGGTTGTAAGATTCGCCGCCGTCGGGTATGTGATAGAAGTTGAGCATAGTGACCATATAGTCCCGGCACAGTTCGTCCAAGGTTGCCCCGGCAAACGCCTCAAGCACCATTGACACGAAGCCGCAGCGGTCCTTGCCCTCATTGCAGTGTATTAGATATGGTGGCTCGTGGGCTATCATGAACCTCACGGCCTCACCCATCTTGGCCTTGAAGTCATTGTGGAACGTGTTGGCCATCATGCCGCAGGCTATCGTGCGTCCCTCGTTGAAGAGGTTCGGGCAGTAGGTTGACGCATAGCCGGCTGTAGCCATATACTCGCGCACCTTTTCCGGTGTGTCGGCCAGGTCTATCTCGGTTTTTATGCCCACGGTCTGCGCCATACTGTCGGCTACGGCATAGCGTCCGGGGTTTTTGGCGCAGTTGAGCGGATTGCTGGAGCGGTAAAGCACGCCAGGTGCGATACCTGTGGTGGCAATCATGCGGAAGTTGGCATACTCCTCGGCGGTTTCGTCGGGCTGACGTTGTTCCTGATACACCGATTTCAGCAGTTCATAGGTAGTCTTGTAGCCGCCCTTTTCCTGAAGTTTCATCACCACCGTGTCGCCGACTTCGCCACCGATGTAGTAGTGGAAGTCGCCGTTGAGCATGGCAAAGCCGTAGTCATCACCGTGGGCGAGATAATCAACATACGAAGGGCCGAGTATGGCCACTTCGTTGAACGAACTCACATATGGCAAATATTCAAGCCGGATATTGCTGCCTATCGTCACGTCGAGCAGGTCGCCGTAGTCAAATCCGGCGCGCTTCATGTCAGCCGGAGTAAAGTTTGGTATCGGCTGCCCGTAGTCGTTCACTTCAACAATACGACCCGAGATTATGCCGGTTGGGGTCTGGGCTTCATCGCCGCTGTCGCTGCAAGCCGCAAGCAGTGCGGTGATGGTGGCGAGAGCCACAAATAAAGATAGTTTTTTCATATTGCAATACTTTTTAGGACACTTATGGTGTTGTCATCTTGTATTCAGAAACGGTAAAATGGATGTTTTATTTTGCAGGAAAGGCGTTTCCTTCACGTAAGTATGTCATTTGTAAAGCGCAGAGGTGACGTTTACTGAGCGCAAACGTCACCTCTACTATTGTATAGTCCGTGTGTTATTTCTTGATGTTCGGCTTTTGCAAACCGTAGCCCTTGCGCTTGTCCTCCATAAGGAGCAACAGCGAGACAACTATGGCAAGCACTCCGAAGCCGGCGAAGATAGTCATCGTCTCGGTGTAGTCGATGGTGCCGTCAGCCGCAGTATTGGCTTGGTTTACCTTGCCAATCCATACCGGCACCAAGGCCAGACCGATGTTCTGTATATAGAATATCAGCGCATAGGCCGTGCCGAGCAGCTTCATTGGTATTATCTTCGGCACCGACGGCCACATGGCCGATGGAACAAGTCCGAAGGCTATGCCGAGCACCACCATCACTGCGATGGCCAGCGCCCACGAGTTGAGGGGCAGGGCAAACACGATGTGCACGCAAGTGAGCAGCACGCTGCCTATGAGCATGAGCGTGGCTCCCTTGCCATACTTGTCGTAGATGCCGCCGAAGAACGGGGTGAGGAATATTGTGCCGAAGGGAAGCATGGCCGGGATGAGTCCTGCCACATTGGCGTCAACACCGTACTTGAACACCATTAGCTTGGTGGCGAATTTTAGGAAGGGGAACACTCCGGCGTAGAACATGAGGCACAACACGGCCACATACCAAAAGCCGACATTGGTGAGCAAGCCCTTGAGGTCGGCAAACTTGAAACCTTCCTCCGGCTCTGCCTCTGCGGCTGCGGCAGAAGCATCCTCGCGCTTGTCCATCACGCAATAGACAATGAACGACACCATACCTGCGCAGAGCATGGCTGCACCGAGACCCACCGAGGCTGACACTCCGCCCATGGCTTTGGCAAAGGGCAGAGCTATGGCCAGCGCCCCGGCCGTACCGATACGGGCGAGGGCAACCTGCAAGCCCATGGCCAGAGCCAGTTCGTGGCCAGTAAACCATTTTACTATCACCTTACTCACAGTAATACCGGCTATCTCGCAACCTACGCCATAGATGGCGAAGCCGAGCACAGCCCAGAGCACCTGCACGCTGTATGTGCCTATGCCGAGGGGCAGGGTCACGTTGCCGCTGAAGTCGTTGGCCAAGGCCCACCACTTTATCAGTGCACCGCCGAACATGAGCACGGTTGACATCATTCCGGTGAATCGTATTCCGAACTTGTCGAGGATGATGCCGCCGAAGAACAGCAGCAGAAGGAATACGTTAAAGTACCCATAGGCTCCCGAGAAGAAACCGTACTCATCGGATGACCAGCCGAGGCCAAGGCTGCCGTCTTCCTTGGCAGCCGTGAGCAGCGGCTCAAGGGGCGACATCACGTCTGTGAAGAAATACCCGAACATCATCGTGAAGCTCACGATGACCAAAGTTGTCCAGCGAGCAGCCTTCGAGTCGCTGAGTTTTTGTCTGATTGCTTGTGTCATTGTCGTTGTATGTGTTTGTTTATGTTGTTCGTTGCATTGAACCGCTAATTGCTTATTTCTTCAGCCAGCGGTCGAGCCATTCAAAGAAGGTGCGCTGCCAGAGTATGCCGTTCTGGGGTTTGAGCACCCAGTGGTTCTCGTCGGGGAAGATGAGCAGTTCGGCAGGTATGCCTCTCATGCGTGCGGCGTTGAAGGCTCCCATGCCCTGGTTATAGTTTATGCGGTAGTCCTTCTCGCCGTGTATGCAGAGTATGGGTGTGTCCCACTTGTCCACAAACTTGTGGGGCGAGTTGTCGTAGGTTTTCTTAGCATTGGCCGTAAGCGGCTTGTTCCAGAAGGCATCCTCATACTCCCAGTTGCTGAACCAGGCCTCTTCGGTGTCTGTGTACATCGACTCAAGGTTGAATGCACCGTCGTGCGAGATGAAGCACTTGAAGCGTTTGTCGTGGTGGCCGGCCAGATAATACACGCTGAAGCCGCCGAAGCTGGCACCCACTGCGCCAAGGCGGTTTTTATCTACAAAGGGCAGGTTGGCCGCAGCGTCATCAATGGCCGACAGATAGTCGTTCATGCACTGGCCTGTCCAGTCGCCGCTCACCTGCTCGTTCCACTCACTGCCGAAGCCGGGCAGTCCGCGTCTGTTAGGCAACACCACAACATAGCCGTTGGCAGCCATTATCTGTATGTTCCAACGGTAGCTCCAGAATTGGCTCACCGGGCTTTGCGGGCCTCCCTCACAGAAGAGCAGCGTGGGATACTTCTTGCTTGCGTCGAAGTGCGACGGCAGCATTATCCAGCAGAGCATGTCCTTGCCGTCGGTGGTCTTCACCCAGCGTTGCTGCACCTTGCCTAGTGCGAGCTGGTCGAGAATGTGCTTGTTCTCAAATGTTATCTGCTCCACCTTGGTCTTCTTCACGTCCTTGCCAGGAGTGACGATATATATGTCGGTAGGGTCTGACATGCTCTGGCGCATGGCCAGCAGCTTACCACCGTTGTTGGCCGGAGCTATCGACACGAAGTCGTCCCAGTCGTTGGTCAACTGGCGCACCTCGCCGTTGAGGTTTGTCTGGTACATGTTGACGCAGCCATGCCACACGCCAATGAACGAGAGAGTCTTTGAGTCGGCACTCCAGCAATAGGCATCCACGTTTGAGTCGAACGACTCGGTGACATACCGCTTCTTGCCCGTAGCCAGCTCATACACACAGAGGCGGTTGCGGTCAGACTCGTAGCCGTCGCGCGCCATGCTCTGCCATGCTATGTACTTGCCGTCGGGCGAGAACTGCGGGTTGGTGTCGTAACCCGGATTGTTGGCAAGGTTGGCCTCGCTGTTCACACTCTGGTCTTTCATAGTGTGGGTTGCGTCAACCGCTACAGGCTTGTATCCGTCGGGCTTGCACAGGTTGCGCGTCTGCCGTGTGGTCGTGTCATACAGATATATGTCGGCATCGGTCGATATTGCATAGTCCACGCCTGTCTTCTTGCGGCAGGTGTAGGCAATCGACTTTGAGTCGGTGCTCCAGCTTATCTGTTCCATGCCGCCAAAGGGAGCGAGGGGAGCTTCGTAGGGTTCACCTTTCATTATATCCTCACCCTCACCAATACCGTTGGCTGTCACGTCGGCCACGAAGGGGTGCTGTATGCTTTCAACGTAGTGATCCCAGTGACGGTAGTTCAGGTCGGTCACGAGCCGGCCGCTGGCCTTGGGCAGGTCGTCGGGGTTCTTCTTTATAATGTCGTTGTAGGGCAGCGACTTCACAAGCACCACCTTCTTACCGTCGGGCGAGAACTTGAAACCGTCAATGCCGAGTTTGTCGTTGGTCAGCTTCACGCGTCCGGTGCCGTCGGGATTCATCGCCCACAGTTGTCCGTCCGACAGGTAGGCTATGCGCTTGCCTGATTCAATCCATGCCGGGTCAGTCTCCGATGCCGCGCTGGTGGTCAGTTGGCGGTTGTCCTTGCCGTTTGCACCTACCACACATATCACCTGGTGGCTCTTGTTCTCCTTTACACTGTAGTAGCCCACTTGGTAAACTATTGTCTTGCCGTCGGGCGAAGCTTCAGCAGCGGCTATGCGTCCCATTGCCCACAGTGCTTCCGGGGTCATCAGGTCACTCTTCAGCGTGATGTTGTTTTTGCCTATGTTCACTGTTTCCTGCGCCACGGCACTGCCTCCCAGCGCAAGCAAGGCGGCAGTGGCTATTGTTGCCATTCTGTTCATTGTTATTTTTATATTGTTTTAGTTTTCCGTTACGTTCCGTATGTCACAAAAAGGAGGCACGGAAACACAGATGGAAATTCATTCTTGGTGAATGTCTGGATTTTCCAATTGCTGTGTTTCCGTACCTCCCGTATTGTCGTCGCTTGACAAGATTTTGTCTTTACTTTATTTCTTGCCGTTCATCCGCTCGCGCTGCTTGCGCAGTTCCTCGGCCTCACGCTGCATGGCCTCAAGCCTTGCAGCCAGTCCGCTTGTCTTCCTCGGCTTGCCCTGGTTCTCCTTGTAGCGTGCCTCAAGTATGGCAAGCAGCTTGGCGTCGTTGGTGGTCTTGCGCAACAGCCACATGATGGCTGCACTGAAGAAGAGCGACACGAAGTAGTAGAAGTTGAGTCCTGCCGAATAGTCGTTGAACATGAAGAAGAACATCAGCGGCATGAGATACATCATCCATTGCATCATCTTCATCTGCTCGGCCTGCTGCCCCACCATCTGGTCGCGCTGCTGGCGCATGGTTAGCATTGTGTAGAGCACGTTGGTGGCGCAGAACAGTATGCAGGTAAGGCTCAAGTGATCGCCTATGAGCCAGATGTTAGTCCCCCACTCCACTATCGGGTCGTATGTTGACAAGTCCTTTATCCACAGGAAGCTCTCGCCGCGCAACTGTATGGCGTTTGGCACGAAGTTGAACATGGCAATCCAGATGGGCATCTGTATGAGCATGGGCAGACATCCGCTCAGCGGGCTTACGCCATACTGCGAATAGAGGCTCATCATGGCCTGTTGCTTCATCATCTGGTCTTCGGGCTTGTCATACTGCTTGGTGGCCTCGTCGAGTTTCGGTTTGAGCACGCGCATCTTCGCACTGCTCATGTAGCTCTTCTTCACCAACGGATAGGTGATAAACTTGAGCAGCATGGTTATCAAAATCAGCACCACGCCCATGTTGAAGCCAAGGCTCGTGAGCCAGTCAAACACGTAGATGGTGAACCAGCGGTTGATGATGCGGAACAGAGGCCATCCGAGATACACGAGGCGTTGCAGCTCCAGGTCCTTGCCAAACGAGCTTTCGGCCTCCACCTTCTTCAGCAGACGGAAGTCGTTGGGACCTATATACATCTCAAACTCCGTAGGACGTGCGCCCGTCGGGTCGAAGAATGTCTTCATCTTGGCCTCGTAGTGTTTCAGATAACCAGAACCTTTGGCTTGCGGTATGCTTGTCATCTGCGAGTTGGCGGCAATGTCTTCCTTGCTTATGAGTACCGCACTGAAGAACTGGTTCTTGAAAGCCACCCAGTCAAGAGGCTTGTCTATCTGCTCGTCAATCTTCTCCGAAGTCTCGTTGAGATAATCCGTGCCACCGTTCTTCTCTTTGTATGTGAGCGAGGCGTAGCGGTTCTCAAAGGTAAAGCCCTTCTCCTGCTGGCGGCAGTTCTCGTTCCACACGATGTCCATGTCCTTGCAGCTTGGGGCAAACACGCCGGCCAGTCCCTGCGCCCTTAGCGACACGTGCAGCAGATAGTCGGCTCCAAGCGTATAGTCGAGGCTTATAGAGCCACCGTTGCCGGCATCGGCTGTCATGGTCACGGTTGTGTCGGTCTGATTGGTAGGCGTGAAGAACAGGTCGCCCGTCATTATGTTGGTGTTCTTTCCGGCCAACATGAAGTTCAGGCTCTGGTCGTTGCCGCTAAAGAGCGTAACGTCGTCGGCTCCGTCCTTGTCCTTAAATCCGAGTATCTTGGCTTGCTTCACCACTCCGCCCTTTGTGTCGAGCGTAAGCTCCACTTTGCCGTTGCGCAGCACAACCTGTTGGTTTGTGCCTGTCAGAGCCTTGTGAAACAGTGCTGTCGTGTCGCCTTGTGCCGCGGCTATGGCCTGTGCCCGTTTTGCCGCAGCTTCGGCTTTCTGCGCCTTTTCGGCATTGTCCTTGAGGGCTGTGGCTATTGAGTCCTGTTTGCGTTGTGCGGCCAAGTCGGCTTCGGACGGCTGGTTGAGCCACATATATCCGAAAAGCACTGCGGCCATGAGCAAAAAGCCTATTGCTGTGTTCTTGTTCATTTCCGTTTCAAGTGATTATTTCTTCTGGTTGGCGATGGCTGTCTTTATGAAGTCGAGGAACAGCGGATGCGGCTTGAGCACCGTGCTCTGGTATTCGGGGTGGAACTGCGTGCCTATGTACCACTTCAGTCCCGGTATCTCCACAATCTCCACGAGGTCGCTCTCGGGGTTGCGTCCCACGCACTGCATACCGTTGCGCTCAAACTCCGTCTGGAACGAGCTGTTGAACTCATAGCGGTGACGGTGGCGCTCCTGTATGTGCTCCTTCTTGTATATGTCGAACGCACGCGAGCCTTGCTTCAACACACACTCGTATGCACCCAGACGCATCGTGCCGCCCATGTCGGTAATGTTCTTCTGCTCTTCCATTATGTCGATCACGTTGTGCTCCGTGGCGTTGTCCATCTCACGGCTGTTGGCGTCGGCATAGCCAAGCACGTTGCGGGCGAACTCTATCACCATCATCTGCATACCGAGGCAGATGCCGAATGTGGGAATGTCGTGGGTGCGGGTGTAGTGGGCTGCCACTATCTTGCCCTCGATGCCGCGCTGTCCGAAACCGGGGCAAATCACGATACCGTCCTGTCCGGCCAGTTTCTCGGCCACGTTCTCTTCTGTCAGCTTCTCCGAGTTGATGAACGTGAGCACCGTCTTGCGGTCGTTGTATGTTCCTGCCTGCGAAAGGCTCTCACGTATGCTCTTATAGGCATCCTGCAAGTCATACTTGCCCACCAGTCCGATATGTATCTCTTCGGTGGCCTTGTTGCGACGCTCAAGGAAGCTGCGCCACGGACCGAGTGCCGGGGTTTCGCCCACTTCCATTCCGAGCTTGTTGAGTATGGCTGTGTCAAGCCCCTGATTCTGCATGTTCACCGGCACCTCGTATATTGACGGCAGGTCTTCGCTCTGCACCACGCAGTTCAAGTCAACGTTGCAGAACGAGGCCACCTTCTTCAGTATGTTCTGGTCGAGGTGCTTCTCTGTGCGCAACACGAGCACGTCGGGCTGTATACCCACACTCTGCAACTCCTTCACCGAGTGTTGCGTCGGCTTGGTCTTCAGCTCTCCGGCCGCTTTCAGATACGGCACATATGTCAAGTGTACGCACACTGCATTGCGTCCCAACTCCCACTTCATCTGCCTTATGGCCTCAAGATACGGCATGCTCTCTATGTCGCCTATCGTTCCGCCAATCTCGGTTATCACGAAGTCGTAGTGGTACTTCTCGCCCAACAGCTTCACGTTGCGCTTTATCTCGTTGGTGATGTGCGGCACCACCTGAATGGTCTTGCCCAGATAGTCGCCCCTGCGCTCCTTGTCTATCACGGCCTTGTATATGCGGCCCGTGGTGAGCGAGTTGGCCTTGGTGGTCTGTATGCCCGTGAACCTTTCATAATGACCAAGGTCGAGGTCGGTCTCCATGCCGTCCACCGTCACATAGCACTCACCGTGCTCATACGGATTGAGCGTGCCGGGGTCAATGTTGATGTACGGATCAAACTTCTGGATTGTGATGTTGTAGCCTCTCGCTTGGAGCAGCTTACCTATTGAAGACGAGATTATTCCCTTACCAAGCGATGACACAACACCGCCCGTTACGAAGATGTATTTTGTTTCAGCCACGATATTATTGAATTTTATTATTGATGCATTATCCAAATATCATGGGTGCAAAGGTATAAAATAAATCCGATACCCACAAACCAATACCTTTTTCTTGGTCATTTCCTGGAAGACAGCAAAGGCATTTGAAGAGAAAAAGCCTTTGCCCTGCGGAATGTCGCAAGACAAAGTCAGAAACGAAGACGTCAATGGAAAAGGAGGAAACTATTGTATTCAAGTTCCATATTGCTTAGTCACTACAACATTGTTTCCTCTCCCACTCCCTTTGGACAGAACGCAGAAACAGCGTTTCCTGCACCTTTCCGTTTGGAGTAATGCCAGAAACAGTGTTTCCAGTATCTTTCCGCTTGGAGTGATGCAAGAAACAGTGTTTCCTGCACCTTTCCGCTTGGAGTGATGCAAGAAACAGTGTTTCCTGCACCTTTCCGTTTGGAGTGATGTAAGAAACAGCGTTTCTGGCATATTCCGACAAGGAATGGAGCAGTTATCATGCTACAAGCCTTTCGCGCAGATTTTCTTGGCAATGCAGACAATGTTTTCGACAACAGTCAGTGTGGAATTGGCATATTTTCGCTCGTTCACGGCCGATGAAAGCCGGGCATACAGGCAAAAACAAGGTCAAGAATTAGATAATTGAAGAATGACTGCTCCTACTAAGCTTTCCTCTGTGTGCGCCAAAACTTCAGTTTGGCAATGCAGCAGGGAAACAAGCCAAGCGTAAAGAAAAGAAAAACCGCTTGGCCGAAAGAAGATTGTAAGGCCAAGCGGTTGTAAGTGTTGATTAAAGGTTCTTCAGGAACTCAATTTCGAGTATCTTGATGGCATTCTTGCTGCCTACAGACATCTTGTCGTCGTTGCGAGAGTCAAGTTCCTTGACTGCGCCGAAGGCATCCTTGGTTGTGCTTGCGCCAAGACTCTTTATGGTATAGGTGCGGCTCTTGGGAGCATTCTTCAGAGGAATATGGATGAAGCTCAACGACTTCGGAGTCCAGCCCTCCCACACTTTCACATCGCCGGCATAAACAGCTATGGGATAGGTGGTGGCTCGGAAGCCCTTCATCTTCACGCAAATGTCATCAATCTGCGTGTCTTCCGTCAGCGTATAGGTTATCCATGCTTCGTCGATCTTGTTGCCGCTCTCCCAGGAAGTGTTCTCGTAAGTGTCGAAACTGAGCTTCGGGTCGTTGCCGCTGCCGCACACTGCCGAGTCGATGGGCACTTCTCTGCGCCACTGCTTGAACGAAGGCGTTGACGGAGTCTCGCCTCTGTCGAGCACAGGCTTCAGACCGTCGGAAGGCATATAGGTGGTCAGACCGTCCTTAACCTCCACAGCCTTTGTAGTAAGAGTCAGCTTTGCTTCGGGCAATCCGGCGGCCTTGGCCGTCAGAGTGACTGTTCCAGCCTTGGCCAGCGAGCGAAGCATGACACGGTTGACGCCACATTCCACGGGCAGAGTGTCGCACAAAACGTGGTTGTCCTTGCCCTTGGCTATGCCTCCGCGCCACTCCGCAGCACCATTGAGGGCGAACTTCACGAGGCGGTTGTCGAGCGGACAGCGGCGGCCTTGGGCATCTACCACTTCCACCTGCACCAGCGCGAGGTCGTTGCCGTCGGCTTTCCATCCCGTAGGATTCTCTATTGCGGAGAGCTTCAGCGCAGCCGGTTCGCCGGCAGTAGTCAGTTCATAGCGTGACTCTTCCCTACCCTGCTTGTCAAGGCCGAGAGCCAGGAGCTTGCCGTCTGTATACTTCACATTATTATATATGTTGAGGAAACGGTATTTCCTTTCCGTAGGAGCTATGCGCTTGCCGCCCTGCACCAGTACGGTGCTGTCGCTTGTGGACACCACATAGATGGTTGGGATTACCTCGCCCTGCTTGTAGTTCCAATGACCCACGATGTAAGTGTGCGGTTTCAGGTCGTCCACCCATCCGTCCCACATCACCTGATGGGCATAGAAAGCATCCTTGGGCACACGCATGGGGTCAACCACACCGCTCACACGATAGTTGTCGGCCGAACGTCCGTGGGTCTGAGTGTCGCTGAACACAATCTTGGTACCGCCGGAGTTTACCTTTGTGCCGCTGCCCGGACGCTCCAGCCAATAGTCATACCAGCGTTCCACAAGTTCGCGGACAAACTCATCGTTGTTGTGGTTGTATGAAGGAGCGGGAGCGTTTCTGTAAAGCGGACCGTCACCCTCCTTGTGGAACGGATAGCTCCATGAGTTCCAGTACCAGCGGAGAGCCTCGTCGCGACAGTATTCCATCATGAACATGGGCTTGTCCTGACTCTTGTTCACGTAGAGCATTTCTCCTCCATACTCGGCTTCCGGCTTGTCAAGCATCTCGCGCGAACCGATTGCGCGCCATCCATTGGGGTCATACATATCGCGTATGACCTTCATCTCAACCATGTGCTCGCCGCTTATCTTCTGGTTGCCGCACTCATAGAACACCACGCTGGGATTGTTGCGGTTGTAGATGATGGCATCGCGCATCACCTCCTTGCGCTGTTCCCAACGCCGTCCGGTCACGTCTGCCTCAGCATCTCCGGCCGGCATGGCCTGTATGAGTCCGACACGGTCGCACGACTCGACATCCTGCTTCCACGGAGCCACGTGCATCCACCTGACAACGTTGCCGCCGCTCTTCACAAACAGGTCGTTGGAATAGTCGCTGAGCCACGCCGGCACCGACATTCCTACGCCCGGCCACTCGTTGCTCGTGCGCTGGGCATAGCCGTGCATCATTATCACGCGGTCGTTGAGATAGATCATGCCGTTCCTGAACTCAGTCTTGCGGAAACCTGTGGTGGTGTTTACCACGTCGTCGCCCACGGTTGTCTTCACATTATAAAGGTAGCCGTAGCCCCACGACCAGAAGTGCAGTCCGTAGGCGCGACCCTCGGCCTTGAGTATGGCGGAGCTGTGGGCAGGAATGGTAACAGTCTGGCCGCTGAAGCCGCACAGTTGGCTGCCGTCAAGTTCGTCAACAGACACTTGCAGACGGCGCGTAACGGGCTGGTCGGTCTCGTTCTTCACCTCGCTTTCCACGCAGATGGTGGCCTGACGGTTGGCTATGTCGAAGTCCTTGGGATAGATGTAGACACCAGTTGTCTTCAGATTGCTGTACAGCGGAAGGGTCTGATAGACATCTCCCATGACGTGCAGCTTGACGTTTTTCACAAGTCCGCCGTAGTTGGCGTTGAAGTTTTTGTTGTTCCACTGGAAAGGTGAACCGCTCTCTTTCTCATGGTAGCTCCACGAGTTGTCGGTACGAACCTCTATCTGGTTGCTTCCTTTCTTGAGATAAGGCGTAAGGTCGAAACCGAAAGCCATGACGCCGTTCTCGTTTAACCCGACGTTTTTGCCGTTGACAATCACCTCGGCACTCTGACGTGCGCCCTCAAACTCGATGAACACACGTTTGCCTTCGGCCTCCTTAGGCAGACGGAACGTCTTGCGATACCAAATGACGGAATCGCTCATTTCGGCTATAGGCACTTTGAAAGCCTCGTCCTCGTTCCATGCGTGAGGCAGGGTCACGGTGGCCTTGTGCTTGTCTATGCGCCAGTTTGAGTTGAAGTTGTAGGTGTCTCTCGCCGCCGAATTGACCGCAAAGGCCAGTCCGCCGACAATCAGTAGTTGTTTAAAAATAGTTCCCATATCTTTTGGTGGTCTTTTAGTTCAGCGCAAAGTTACGCTGCACGACCACAAAAGATATGGGAATATTGTACTTAAATCAGTAAAAAAGTACCGTTTCTACTTCTTTACCAGCTTTTGCGTATAGGTCTTTTCGGCTGACTTCACGGTCAACAGATACACACCGTCGGCCAGACGGCCAAGTCCGCCTATCGTATGGTTGCCGTTGCTGCCGGCATTGAGGCTGCGTCCCATCACCTTGGCACCGGCTGCGTTGTACAGAGCCACGCTCACCTTGCCGCCGTTGGCCTTTCCGGAGTTAAGAGTCAGCACGATGCGGTCGCTTATCACGTTGGTCTGCAGTTTCACCCATTCCGTTTCGTTGCTCGTGACAGCGTCTATCGCCGTGGGGTCAACACAGGTTATGAGCACGGTGTCGTTGCGTATTGAACTGTCAACCGTGTTCTTGCCGCTCTTTATTATAATCTTATATGTTCCCGCAGCCGACGGTTTGCCCTCAAGAGTGAACGTCGGGTTGGTTGTTGCGAAGCCGGCGTACCACTTGAAGCCATCCATCACCTTGCCGGAAGTGACGGTTCCGTCGGGAGCGATGGACTCAAGAATGGACGGACGGGCGCAGTTCTTATACTTGTACTCCAGCTTCTGTATGCTGTCGCCGAGCAAGACAGTCTGCACAAAGTCGCCACCCTGTATCTTCACGTATTGGGTCTTGAACAGGTCGGGCAGGTAGTAGCCCAAATGGGGAGGCTGGTTGTAGGCCACATTCTGCCAAGCCACGCCAAGGCGGTATACGGGGTCGTGCATAAGTGTGGGCACACGGTAGTCTGTCTCCACGTTGGTTGTGAACAGATTGAGGTGGGCAGAGTCGCGGCTGTCCCACAGTATCAGTTCCTCACGCCAGTCTCCAAGGATGTCGGCCTGCAGGTTGGGGGTTTTCTTGGTGCTGTTGCAGGTGGAAGAACTGTTTATGTCATAGAAGTTTTTGCCGCTTATGGGATATATGCGGGTGGCACCTGTGGAATTCCACTTGTCCATCGTGTTGCCGTCGAGCATCTCGTCAAACAAGTCGCCGTCCCAGTAAGTGCGGAAGTTTACCGAAGTCTGCTTTTCGGACACCACGTCTCCTGTTGTTGCGCTGCGTATGTTGCGGTCGTTAGCAGACCAGAACTCGAAGCCACGGTTGTCAGCAGAAACATCAGCAGACATTCCGCGTCCGTTGTCGCTTCCTCCTGTGGCGCTGTGCAGTATTCTTCCGGTAGCCGCATCGTGCACATCCCATCCGTAGGGGCTTTCCTCGTGCACTTCAAACACCTCAAGTCCGGGGCGGTCGGGTATGAGATCACTCATGTGAATGGCGTCTCCGTGGCCGTAGCCCGTGGCGTAAAGCAGCTTGCCGTCGTTGTTCACAGCAGCTGAGCCGTAGACTATCTCGTCGCAACCGTCGCCGTCAACATCGGCAACAGACAGGTTGTGGTTGCCGTTGCCGTAGAGGGTGTTGCTGCCTGAGCCGCGTGTGGCCTTGTCAGGGGTTATGGTCTGGGTGTTGCCGTCGGCATCAGTCAGAGTGTAAGAGGTCTTCGACTTGGCCGCATGGAACCATTTTGTCTTCAGTTCCTTGCCGTCGAAATCCACAGCCCACATGAAAGCATAGGTGTAATAGCCGCGCGACATCACCGCACTCGGCTTCTTGTCGCGTCCGTCGAGATAGGCCACGCAAGCCAGGTAGCGCTCTCCGCGGTTTCCATACTCGGTGTCGGTCTTGCCGCTGCGGTCGTCCCAGTTGGCAGTCCATCCCGGAGCACCTCCATAGCCCATTGCACGGTTAGGATTGTAGAACACGGTGTGGATGGCCTTGCCGGTTTCACCGTTGAACACGGTCAGATACTCCTGGCCTCCCTTAATCTTTCCGCTCGAGTTGCGCCAGTCCTGTGTGTTGGACGTGTTCTTTATTGCGTCGTCCGTGGCAGCGGAGTTCACGTAGTTGCCCTGTCCGTCCTTGGAACCCGGAGCTGTCTTGCAGATAACCTCGGCCTTACCGTCGCCGTCGAAGTCATACACGAGGAACTGGGTGTAGTGTGCACCGGCGCGGATGTTCACTCCGAGGTCTATTTGCCACAGCCTTGTGCCGTCCAACTTGTAGCAGTCAAGGAACACGTTGCCCGTATAGCCGCTGTTGGAGTTGTCCTTAGAGTTGGAAGGGTCCCATTTCAGGATTATCTCATACTCTCCGTCGCCGTCCACATCGCCCACGCTACAGTCGTTGGGCGTATAGTTGTAGGCCACCTTGTCGGGAGTTGTTCCGCCGGCTGGCTTGATTAGCGGTATCTGTCTGCACAGACTGCCCCACGGCTTTACCGCTTCGGTGGTGTCAACAGCCACTCCGTCCTGCTTGACCACCACCTGATACTGGCTCGATGCGGAGCCGTAGTTGTCAACAAAGTTGGTTTTACTGTCCAAGTTGTTTGCAATCTTTTCCCCATTGCGCAGCACGTCGAACGTAGTGCCGTCATCGTCGGTTGCCAACAGTCTCCAGCTGAGAAAATAGCTGCTGCCTCCCTTTTGCGAGGGTACTGCCACCAGTCCGCGGTCGAGGTGTTCAGGCCATGTGGAAACTGTGTTTTGGGCGCACAAGGAGCCTACTCCCAATGCCAGCATGGCTACAGATGCGTAGAATTTTGACTTGTTCATAATTGGTTAGTTGTTAGTATTCGGTGCAAAGTTAACTAACTTTATGGAATTAACAGGCGTATGTAACGGTCAAAAAAGCCAAGTTGCGCAAGTTTACCCTGCATTTTTCAGTCTGTTTTGCCGGCTTCTTTGAGACTTTGTTTTTTAGATGCTGAATATGTTAATTTGGCAATACGGAATGACTAATATTCGCAGGACACTTAAAACTCACCGCACCAAAAAACGCAAGCTTTAAGTTTCCTGCGCCTTGTTTCGCCGCCTTCTGTTCGTTATTTTGCCCTTTTTGATGTAACTTTGCGGCACAATGGGCGTTCTCACCGCCTTTTTTTCATATAAGCAACCGTAGGTATTGAAGTGGTTAAGACACATAGTCAGCTGCGTTGTATGGGTCGTTGTCGGCCTGTACCTCTCGCTCCTTGTCCTGTTGCACCTGCCTTCCGTGCAGCAGAGGATAGGGTCTGCTGCCGCCAGTGTGCTGAGTGAACGGCTCGGCACAAGCGTTTCCATAAGCCAAGTGTCGGTGGGACTGTTCAACAGGGTTGTGATTGACGGCGCAACAATACTCGACCAAAGCGGCAAACGGATGTTTCAGGCCGCGCGGATGAGCGTCAGAATCAAGTTGCTGCCACTCTTCCGCGGACAGATAGCCATAGCCTCGGCACAGATGTTCGGTGCCGACATTCGACTGTATCAGGCTTCGGCCACGGCAAAGCCCAACTACCAGTTCGTCTTGGACTCGCTCGCATCCAAAGACAATGACAGCGACCAGGGACCTATAGACTTCCGGTTGGGTTCGTTCATCATGCGCAGAAGCAGCGTATCCTACGACCGGCTGGACATTGCGCCACGGAAAGGCATGGCCAACATGGCACACATAGGGCTGAGCGACATAAGCGCAAACATACAGGTGGGGGTGCTGACAGACGACAGCGTGAACCTGAAGGTGAGAAAACTGGCGTTCAAGGAGCGGTCGGGCTTTAGCCTCAACAAGCTGAAACTGGCTTTCGAGGCAGGAGAGAGCCGCGCCAGACTCTCCGACTTTGAGCTTGAAACAGGCCACTCACGCATAAGCATCCCTTACGTAGACGCCACATACAAACTGAAAAACGGTGTGCCCGACATAGCCACAGCCAGATACAAGGGACAAATGGGCGAGTCGATGGTGAGCACAGCCGATGTGGGCAAATTCGTGGAACTTCCGGCAAGTGCCAACGCCAATGCTACCGTAAGTGCCACAGTATATGGACGCGGGAAAAACGCCACCGTGTCACTATTGAACCTCGACACTTCGTTCGGAGCGACACTTAAGGCAAAAGGCGAAATAGACTGGAACAGAGACAACAAGCCAGCATGGCACGCTGACATACTGCGGCTGTTCATTCCGCAAACGGCGTGGAAAGACATTGGCAATACCATAGCGCGAAAACCAGACAGCACGTTTATTACGCTTGAACGGCTCGGCGACATAACCGTAAGCGGAACCGGGGGCAAGGACAAGCAGGGACAGACCGCGGCAAATGCCGACATAACCACCGGAGCCGGCACGGCAAGCATAGGTTTTTCGGCTGACCCGAGCAACCGTTTCAGGGCTTACGTGAAAACGGAAGACACCGACCTCGGACGCATTCTCAACGACAAACGCTTTGGAAAAGTGCAAACCGAAATGGCCCTGAACGGAAGTCTGCAAACCAAAGCGCATCCCGAAATCAAGGCGAAAGGCACACTTGCGCATCTGACATACAACGGCTACGAATACAAGAACATAGACATTGACGGATCGTATGGCGTAGACGGCGTGGGCGGACTGCTTGCCATGAACGACCCCAACGGCAGTCTGGACATCAAGGGCAGCGTGAAAAAAGTGCGCAACGCCACAAACATCGACATAAAGGCTGCCGTAAGAAACTTCTCGCCCAAGGGCATGAAGCTGTCAGCCCGATGGGGCGATGCACGCTTCTCGGCCGACGTGGCCGGACAAGTAACCGCTAAGAATGTGGCCGATGCCATGGGCATGGTGACGCTTAGCGATTTCAGAATGGAGAAAGCCGACAGCACATATGAGCTGGAGCGACTGGTTGTGACCTCCGGACTGCGTGGAGACCAACGCTATATAGCCATGGCCGGTGACTTCGGTCATGCGGAAATGGTTGGCAAAGTAGACTTTCAGTCCATACCGCAGAGCGTGGCCGACTTTACAAGGAGCGTGCTCCCTACCCTTCCCGGACTGCCCCGCCGCAGCAAACACGCCAACAACGACTTTCTCGTGAATGCCGAAATAACCAGAACAGACTGGATAGAAAACATACTGCAGGTGCCTCTGGGTTCAAAAGGCACAATAAGCGTGAGCGGAAAGCTCAGCGACACCGACAAAGACCTGTATCTCAACTGCACCGCACCGGCCATACATTATGGAGGACAGGACTTTGAGGATGTTTCCGTGGCCGTCACGTCGCCGCAGGATGCTCTGCACGCCGACATAAAGGCCACTAAAGTGCTCGGCGACGACGGCCGACTGAGGGTGGAACTGAGCGGCCACGCCCACGACAACCGCATGGAGACGGCGTTGCAATGGCAAAGCGACGATGCAGAAAGTTTCAAAGGAGTGCTTAATGCCGACGCTCTGTTTCAGTCAAGCGCCGGAGTGAACGAAACGGAGATACGCTTCAAACCGTCAAGCATAACGGTGGGCAACGCCGAGTGGACAGTTCGTCCTGCAAAGGTGACTTTTTCGGGAAAACGCATCAATGTGGAGGATTTTGCCATAACCCACGGCAAACAGCACATCATGGTCAACGGTATGGCTTCCGCCGACGGCAACGACTCGCTGCTGGTGGACCTCAACGACATAGACGTGGCCTACATACTCAACCTTGTGGACTTCGACGCTGTGGAGTTTGCAGGTCAGGCTTCGGGAAAAGCAAGGATAACCGACCCGCTCGGCTCCCTCGGCGCAGAAGCGAGGCTGGTGGTAAAGAACTTCACGTTTGAACATGGGCGCATGGGTACGCTTCAGGCCAACGTGAACTGGAACAAGAAGGAAAAACAGATTGACATAGACGCAATTGCCAACGACGGTGCCGACGCAATGACGCTGATTAAGGGCTACGTGTCGCCGCCGCGCGACTATATAGACCTGGACATAAAGGCTGTGGGAACCCACATAGACTTCGCAAGGTCGTTTACAAGCAGTTTCATGGACAGGCTGGACGGTCACGCAAACGGCGGCGTAAGGTTGCACGGTCCGCTGGGCGAGATGGATCTGACAGGCTTGCTGGTGATAAACGGGCAGGCAAACATAAGTACAACCGGATGCTCCTACACGCTGGACAACGACACGCTGCGCTTTAGAGTGAACGGAATAGACATAGACAACGCCCACATTACCGACATATACGGCAACTCGGGATGGATAAACGGCACAATACACCACGAGAACCTGTCGCACATTTCATATGACATAGGCATTGAGTCGGACGAGATGCTTGTGTACGACTTCAAGAACTTTGGCGACGACACATTCTACGGCACGGTGTTCGGGTCGGGAAGCTTTGACATACACGGCAACGACGACGGAGTGACGATGGACATGGATGTCACTCCGCACAAAAACACTACCTTTGTCTATAATGCATCCACCCCCGACGGAATATCCGGACAGGAGTTTATCACATGGAAAGACAGAGACGCAATGGCGCGACAAGCTGCAAACGGCAATGGAAAGGTCACAGCCGAAAGCGACAACAGGCAGCAATCGTCTGACATGCGCATAAACTTCGCCCTCAACTTGACTCCTGACGCTACCATAAAGTTGCTCATGGACAGCAAGTCGAATGACTATATAACGCTCAACGGCAATGGTGCGTTGCGTGCAACATACTACAACAAGGGTTCTTTCAACATCTATGGCACTTACACTGTGGTGTACGGCACATACGGAGTGACCATACAAAACATTATAAAGAAGAACTTCACATTCAACGAAGGTGGAACAATCGTGTTCAGGGGCAACCCCTACGATGCGGAACTCAACCTTCAGGCCGTACACACCGTAAACGGAGTGTCGCTGTCTGACCTGAACATAGGCAACAGTTTCTCCAACAACACCATAAGGGTGAACTGTCTGATGAACATAAGCGGCCAGCCGAGCAAGCCTGTGGTGGACTTCGGTATGGATATGCCCACAGTAAGCAGCGATGAAGTTCAGATGATAAGGAACGTGATAAACAGCGAGGACGAGATGAACCAGCAAGTATTGTATCTTCTGGGCATCGGACGCTTCTACCCACAGGGCAACAACAACTCCACAGCCCAGGATGAAAGGCAGCAAAGCCAGACCTCTCTCGCCATGCAGAGTCTGTTGTCGGGCACACTTTCGTCGCAGATAAACAATGTGTTGAGCACGGTTATCAACAGCAACAACTGGAACTTCGGTGCCAACATATCCACTGGCGACGAGGGATGGAACAACGCCGAATACGAGGGATTGCTCAGCGGAAAACTGCTCAACAACCGACTGCTCATAAACGGACAGTTCGGCTATCGGGACAACGCCAATACGGCCAGTACAAGCTTCATCGGCGACTTCGACATACGCTACCTACTCTTGCCGAACGGCAACATTGCCATAAAGATGTATAACGAAACCAACGACCGATATTTCACGAAATCGAGCCTTAACACCCAAGGCATCGGCCTTATCCTGAAGAAAGACTTCGGCAAAACAAGTGACTTGTTCAAGAAAGAGAACAAGGAGAAGAAGGACAAAAAGGCTAAGGGCAAGAAATAATCCCGTGGTTCTCTACCCAAACAGCAGAGGGTACGGTAGCCAAACTACAGAGTTGCAATAGCTAAGTATGGCACTTAGAACCCGTAACTATGGCAATTAGCAGTCGTAACTATGGTACTTAGGTGTGCTAAGTACGTCATTTACGATAGCCGATGCCACAGTTATACAAATAAGGCTGTCGCACAGTTGCAACAGCCCCGGTAATTATTCTATTCAACAACCCCAGTTTCAAAGTTGAAAGCGTTTGCTTGTCAGTTGTTGTTGAATGAGATTCATTCCCGAAAAGTTTTATTGGCAGTTGTTGCCGCTTTCCAGTATTCGCAATATACGCTCCGCCGTGCGTCCGTCCCATCGTTCGGGCAGCGCACTCTTTTTCCACCGGCCGGCAATCATAGAGCTTACAGCCTCGGAGAGTGCTGTTGCATCCTCGTCAACCAATATGTTTGAACCTACCTTTACCGTCTCCACATGCTCGGTATAGCTGTTTAGCGTTGCGCAAGGCACAGAGTTAAACGTGGCTTCCTCCGCTACGTTTCCCGAGTCCGTAACGATTCCACAGGCATTGGCAGCCAGATAGCCGAACTCAAGATAGGATAACGGTTCGACAATGTGCAGGTTGGGACAGTCGAGCGACAGACTTTCCACAGTTTCCTTGGCCAATCCGCGCAACGGTGCCACTACTGGCGTATCGCCGGCAGCCTTGCACATGCTCTCAATCATACGCTTCAGATTGTCCTTACGGTCCATCAGAGCCTTGCGGTTGAGCGTAAACAATATGTATTTACCCTTTTCAAGATTCAAGTCTTTCCAAACCGCGGGGCAAGACAGACGGCTGTAGTTGTGGCGTAAGGTGTCCATAAGGATGTTTCCCACCATATATATATGTGCCATCTCCAGTCCTTCGCGAGTGACAATGCTGTTGGCACCGATGCCGGCGGTGAAGAGATAGTCGCTAAGTCCGTCTATCACGAGTCGGTTAACCTCTTTCGGCATGGCCATATCAAACGACCGCGTGCCGGCAACAAGGTGAGCGAGCTTCACACCGCGCTTCTTTGTCACAATGGCGGCAGCCATTGTAGAAGCCAAGTCGTCCACTACAATCACAACATCCGTGCGGTTGCGTTCCAGATAGAGTTCAAATTCGGCCATCACACGACCAGTCAACTCATTGAGGCTGGCGCAGTCGACACCGAGAAAGACACCTGGACGCGGTATCTGGAGGTCATCAAACAATGACGGTTCAAGTGTCTTGTCGTCCTCACGACCAGCGTACACGAGCGAATAGTCAACGGCTTCGCCTTCAGAACGGGCCTTGTCTACTGCCCAGACTATCGGGGCTACCTTCACGAAATTGGGGCGTGCGCCCACCATAATGCAGATGTTAAGCATTTCTGTTGTTCTGTTTTTTTATTTTCAACCGAGTTTTCCTTTGCAGCAAGTGTCTTCTTTTTCCCTTTACCGCAAGCGTCTTCCTTTACTGCAAGTATCTTTCCTTCGCCAAAAGCAACTTAGAACGCATAGCCAAGTGTCATCAACACCTGATGCTGGTTGTTCTTTACGCTAACGCCATCGGCTTTGTTGACGACATCTTCCGAAGAACTGTCTACAAAAGGATGGAACGTTCCGTTCTGCTGCGAATACTGATAAGCGAGGTCTATAGTAAACTTGTCTACCGTATAGCCAAGGCCGCAAGTAATTCGGTTGGTGGCTTTCCAGTTGGTATAGTCGGTTGTTGACGTGTAAGAATTGCTTACGGAGTTGACAAGTACGCCTTTCTCGGCATTGGTCTTGTACATCGGCGACACATAATTGTAGCCGAACCGCACGGCAAGGGACGGATCCGGACGGAACTCCGCACCAAGTTTCACGGTACATACACCCTTCAGAGTCTGCTTCGTGGCCGTGTTCATCTCCCTGTCGCTGCTGCTTGAACTGTAATAAGAGCCGTCCCAGTCCCGATAGCCGTTGTCTTTTATACGGGTGTCAAGGCTTCCGTAGTCGGCATATTCAAACGCTGCGCCAAGTGCGATGTTGTTTCCTATTGTCGATCCGGCACTCAATCCGAACTTCCATGGCGTGTTAAGGCGGAAATCATAGGATTCGGTATTGTGGGCAGACGTGAATCTACCAACGGAAGTGTTGTTGTCAAGCCGTGTACTGTAGGTACTGGTAAGGTCATAGAATGTTGGCGACGCTACAGAAACGCCTATTCGGAATGGCGATTCGGCCACAGGGCGCACAATAGCACCAGCCTTTATGCTGAAGCCTGTACCGGTTATGGTGCGGTCGTCGGTCATTGTCACCGAACCAATAGACGCGTTATCATAGCCGATAAGCTGCTCCGTGTATTGGCTATAGGCGTTGTAGTGAACGTCATTGATGCCGACAGTAAGTCCTAAGTACAGTTGGTCATTGTAGTTTCCGCTGAGGTTCAGTTCATAATTGCCTATGTATCCAGAGTGAGCACGGTTGAACGCATAGCCAGTAGCATCGTAATAGTATGTCGTATAGAAATCTCCCGGTTCCGTAGTCAATACGTTGTAATACTCGTAGTCTACGGCATTGAACAGGTAACTGTTATAGCCGCTACCGTCTTTACCCGACACAATGCCTTTATCGACGTACCAATCAAACACCCCATTGGCTATCTTTATAAAAGACTGTTTGTTTTGCGACGCTTCATTGAGTGCAGATGCCGCTGACAGTATCTGGCCGAAGTTGGTGCTCTTGTGATAATTCAAGGCTATGTTGACAAACGACTGTCTGCCTGTACGCATGGAATATACGAATCCAGCCTGGTCGAAACTCATTCTTGTTTTGTCTGTCCCAGCAAAATCGACGGCATCTTCCTGCGACACCAAACCGAAAGAAATCTTTGCCTGTGAGCTACGGAACAGTCCTATGCCGGCAGGGTTGTTGCTTATCGTTGAAAGGTCGGCTCCCAGCGCATCCATTGCACCGCCCATGCCGACGTAGCGTGCCGTTCCGTTCAGTCCCTCCGTTGCTATTGCGGCGTTCAGATAAGTTTCTTGGGCTGTGGCTTGTGCGGAGGCAATCAGTCCAAGTGCCACGAGTACTATGTTTGTTTTCATGTTGTATACCTTTTTGTTATTGTCTTGTTCCTTTGACTATGTCGTTGGCTGTGCCACAGACATCAACGCCGTCCTCCAAGCGTGACGCCGTGCGAACCACCGCCTCCACCTCCGCCTCGGGGACCGCTGAACGAACTGCCTCCACGAGGTGAGCTAAACGAACCGCTGAACGACGATGGCTGACGGTTGATTTGCGTATTGTTATAGGTATTTGTGTTGCGCCGGCCACTGAAGTCGCTGCTATAAGTAGCACCCCTCTTACCGCTGAAGTTGCGTACTGTACCATTGAAGTTGCGCCTTGCTGTTGCAGAGTTGACACCGGTGCGTTCTCCGCTGAAATCGCTGCGACCGAAATGGCGTACTCCGTTGGGGCGTGAATAGGCATATCCGCCGTAGTGAGGAACATAGTGGCCGTGCCAACCGCCTCCATACCACGGTCTGTCCCAATACCATGAGCTATAATAGTGGTAGGGATAGCCCCAATACCACGATCTGTAGCCGTAGTAAGGATAGCCCCACGTCCAGGAACTGTAATATCCCCAGTTGTCGAAACGTCCGTCTGCGTAGCCGGCCCAGTACGGTTCGTACCAGTCATAGTCGTCAAAACGGCTCATGTTCCTTGTGTATTTGTAGTCATCTGTGCCGTCTGCGGAAGAGTCAGGATAGACACCTGCCACCTCGTCGAACGTTATCACATCGTTTCCTGCCGAGTCAATAGGCTGAACGGTGCTCCTCCGGCGGTTGTAGTCGTCCACGGTCCGGTCGCAACCGGCATAATAGGTGTCGGCTGGTATTCCGTACTCGGCTGCGCTCTTTTCCACATTCTTCTTTGTGGGCACAAAATACATGTCGTCTTGTGCCATCGCATCGGTAATAAACGCCCCGATTGCGAGAATAAGGATTATCATTCTTTTCATCTGAAAACGCTCCTTTCTACTTCTTTTGTGCAAAGTTAAGTCTAATGTACCTTTCCGCATAGGGAAAAGTCCTAAAATACATTAGGTGAACCCCTAATTTATACTTTTTCTACAAATGCAACGTATAGTGGTGGAAAAGACATTAACTTTGCAGAAAACATACATAAGAGCAACGGAATGAAATACTACAAAGTAAGTTTCAGCATAGACGCGCCGCAGGAGCTGTCGGGCGATGTCCGCGACCTGCTTGCCGCAGCAGCCGGTGAAGCCGGATTTGAATCGTTTGAAGATACCGACCAAGGACTGGACGGCTACGTTCAGACCACCCTTTTGAATACAGAGGCGTTGGAACAGGCCGTTTCAGACTTCCCGATAAGCGGCGTAGGCATCACATACACGGTGACTGACGCTGAAGACAAGGACTGGAACGAGGCTTGGGAAAACGAGGGCTTCGAACCTATCACTATTGACAAGCGATGTGTAATACACGACGGGCGGCATCTGCCCGACCAAACAGCGGAGATAAGCGTAGAGATTGACGCACGTCTGGCGTTCGGTACCGGTAGCCACGAGACTACACGCATGATGGCTACCGCACTCATGGAGGAGTCACCCAAAGGGAAACAGGTACTTGATGCAGGATGCGGCACCGGCATTTTGGGCATACTTGCACTAAAACTGGGAGCGCAACAGGTGATTGGCTATGACATTGACGAATGGAGCGTGGACAACTCACGCCACAACGCCATAATAAATAATGTGGAAGAAAACTACACGCCGCTGCTCGGCGACTCGTCAGCGATAGAAAACACGCCGCAACGCTTCGACATAGTGGCCGCAAACATAAACCGCAACATACTGCTTGCCGACATGAAGCGGTGGGTAGGCGTGATGAAAAGCGGAGGCACGCTGCTCGTAAGTGGCTTCTATACAGACGACAAAACCATGATTGAAGACCACGCCAAAAATCTTGGACTGGTGAAAAAGGCCGAATGGGAAGACAACCGTTGGGCGTGTATGGCTCTACGGCTGTCCGACTGACCATAGACGAACCGCACAATTATACACAAAACCTACAGCATTTACTATAATGAAAAGGAAATCCTTATGCACAATGGCAGCCGTACTGCTATCGCTGTCGGCTACCGCCCAAAACGATTCAATACCGTTTAAAGGGCACTTTGAAAACGGAGAATACAACGTGTATCTCGAACTCAACCTGTACGACCGCAACATCCATGTGCCGGCACATGAATTGTTCGGGCCGCTGCCGGGCTACCTTGGTAAGCGCAACAACAGTTTCTACTGGCTCGTTACCGACGGCAAGGTCACGTCAAAGCACAAGGCTGTAATCAGCATGATAAATGACTACGGCAGCGAAGACCTTGAAGCGTCGCTCACAATGAAGAACGACAGCACATACATATTGCGCCAAGAGGACGGCAGCACGCTGAAAGTGCCAAACAAAGGCAAGTGGCAGAAGTTGCCAAAAGAGCTGGAACTGAAGAAGAAGAGGTGACAGTCATGTCTGACCATAACGAACAACCAAACGCCGCACCGCAATATCCCGAGGGTATAGCGGTGCGGCGCTTAGTTATGCAATAGGCGTTTGTGTGTGGGGGCAAATGAATCAATACGCATTCTTGTCATGGACAACGATTTGCTTGGCTGTCTTCCATATTATTTGCAAATCGAGCCAGAAACTCCAATGTTCAATATACCAGATGTCGCGCTTTACACGTTCCTCCATCTGCCACAGTTCCTTTGTTTCGCCACGAAACCCGGTGACCTGCGACCAACCGGTTATACCCGGTTTGATGAAGTGTCGCACCATATACTCTGAAATGAGTTTTCTGTAGACTTCCGTATGGTAGAGCATGTGAGGACGTGGCCCGACTATGCTCATGTCGCCCTTGAGCACATTGAAGAACTGGGGAAACTCGTCTATATTGGTCTTGCGCATGAAATCGCCGAAACTGAACTTGCGTGGGTCATGCTCTGTACATTGCACCTTGTCGGCATCAGCGTTTACGTGCATGGAACGGAACTTGTAACAGCAGAAGTTGTGGCCGTCAAGTCCGGTGCGTTCCTGTTTGAAGAATATCGGGCCAGGGCTTTGCTTCTTTATTACAAAGGCTATCACAGGCATGAACGGCAACATGCACAGCAGAACGAATGCAGACACCACCACGTCGAAAAGTCGTTTCGCTATTCGGTTGGACTGTTTCATCAGCGGTTCTACATAGTTCGTCAGCACCGTCACATCGCCTATGCGCTCCTGAGCGTACGCCTTGCCCATCACGTTTATGTAGGCCGGAATGTAGTAGAAGTGTATCATGTCGCTATCGCAGAGGCTCACAATCTTGCGGATTACAGTTACCTCGTTGAAAGGCAGGGCGCAATACAGTTCATCGCCGTTGGCTATCGGCTTCGAAGATGACATTTGCGAGAAGAAGTCGTCAAGGTTTCCACAGTAGGCAAGTCCCTGAGGACAGCTTTTCAGCTTCTCGTTGGCAAAATAGCCAACGATACGGTAGCCAGAAGAACGGAAGCTGGACAGATAATCGTAGATTGAAACTATCTGAGGAGTGTTTCCCACAAGCACCACACGTCGGTTGTTGCGACCCATACGTCGGTAAGCGGCCACAATGTTGCGCTCCGCATAGCGTGAAAACAATATTCCGAAATAAAAAATCACGGTGAACAGAGCCGTGAACTTGTAGTCGGGCATATTCAAGTGTTCGTAGCTGAACACAAGCATCGTGAATACGTACATGGCAACTGCCTGTGAAAGCACAAGATATGTAGTTTGGCGCAACACTTTGTACGATGTTGAGAGCCGCTCGTGCAGTACGGTGGAAAAGAAGTACTGCGCTACGGCCAAGGCTGCGTTGGCCACAAGGCAAAGGAACAACCGGCGACATCCGTTGGCAAGTGTCGTGTAGACCCAATCGTTGTAGACGTACAGGTAAAACAGAGCGTTGAGAACGACAAAATCGCACACAATGACCGCATTTCTAATCTGCAGGCTTGCTTTTGAATGCTGGCGTGTATAGTCAGGTATTTTGTTAATGTCCATTTCCTTTTTTGGGGTTTGTTTCTGTATGTGAAACAACTTTGCAACTGCAAAATTAGCATTTGTAAATCTTAAAAAAGAATGAACACCCACTTTTTGTGTGTGATTTTTTTAGACACGTAACATATTTGACAAGAAAGCATCCTTACGTCACACTTTGGGGGTAAAGTGCGAGGCAAAGACACCGCATCGCCTATCAGCAGAAAAGATTGCCGAGTACAGCTTGTTTTTATGTAAATAGTCTTAAATCCGGCAAAACCAATTTATAGAGCCGCTAAAAAAAATGCGGCAAACGCAGTCTCCGTCGGGGAGAACTGTGTCTGCCGCACTTGCTTTATGTATCGGAAGGCCGCAACTAATGCGTGGCCGTTGTCAGTTTGGCTTTCTTCATGCCGCCGCAAGTGGCCGTGAGAGTCACCTTGCCCGGCGTGCGTCCGGAGCGCAGGATTACCGTACAGGTACCGTTGTACAGTTCCCTTGAGTCACCCACAGACAGTTCATCGCTCAGCATATTGCCGTTTATCACGCCCACGATGGTGGCCGGACCTTCAACCGCAAACGACACTTTGCCACCGGCGGTCTGCACCCTGCGGCCTTTCTTGTCGGTTGCCACCACGCGGATGTGCTGCAGGTCGTTGCCGTCGGCTTTCCATCCTGCGTTGTCAGCCTCTGCAGCCAATGCCACAGCCTCGCCCGTGGTCTCTATCTTATGGCGCGCCACAATCTTGCCGCCGTTGATGGCCACAGCCTCTATGCATCCCTGTTCATATTTCACGTTGTCCCATTTCAAGCGGTCGCGCAGTCGCGGATTGCTCTTGTCGTTTTTCTTCTTCCCTACACTCTTGCCGTTGACGAAAAGCTCCACTTCGTCGGCATTGGTATAGGTGTACAGCGAAACTGTGCAGCCGGGCTTGCGGTTCCAGTGGTCAGACATGCGCTGCGTGCCCACCTTCACGTCGTTCCAAACCGAATTGTCGTCGCTGTCGATAATGCCGATGTGTACCGTGGGAACGTCGGGCTGGAACATCGCTTTCAGCAGATAAGCTATGGGTTTCGGTTCGAGCGACACGTCGAACGCTCCCTGCACCCATCCCTTGGCTGGCCATCCGTTGGACTCGCCGAGATAGTCTATCATGCCCCAATAGGCCAGTCCGAGCACCTTGTCGAGGTTCATCTCGTAGAAGTTTGGCCCCATCATGGCCGTGTTGGCCTCGCTTTGGTAGAAGATCATGTTAGGATAGCGGCGGCTGTCGCCGGGGAAATACATGTAGCGGTAGTTGTAAGACGCGACATCCGTGACGAGTGCAAGCGGTGCGGGCAGAGAGTCGGTGCGCAGATTGCGTCCTCTGGGGTGCATGGCCACCGTAACGGGGCGAGTGGTGTCGTAGCGGTTGAGCAGGAGCTTCTGCATCTTGTAGGGTGTAACGCCCCAGTCGGCATAAGGCAAGTCCCAATAGGTCTGCAGTTCGTTGCCGAGACTCCACATCACAACCGACGGGTGATTGCGGTCGCGGCGTATGAACTCCGGCACATCGTGCTGCCACAGGTCGGTCCATTCGGTGCGTCCGCCGGCAAACTTGGTGAGCCACTTGTCGTAAAGCTCGTCAACAACAAGAATACCGTATTTGTCGCAGAGGTCAAGAAACGACTTGCTGTACGGGTTGTGTGAGGTTCGTATGTGGTTGAAACCAAACTGTTTCAACAGTTGTATGCGCTTTACCATTGCACGCGGATAGGCTGCGGCGCCGAGAGCACCGAGCGTATGGTGGTTGGCATTGCCCTTGAGCAGCACCTTCTTGCCGTTGAGTTTCAGTCCGAACTCGGGCGAAAATTCCAGAGAGCGCACTCCGAAGTGCTCGCTCACCTTGTCGGCCACCGTTCCGTCGGGACGCAGGAAGCTCAACTCGGCGGTATAGAGATAGGGAGTCTCGCAGCTCCACAGGTGGGGCGACTGCATCTGCACCGTGTCCACTCCGTATTCGTTTGTTTTCTGTCCGCGGTTGAACGGCAGGTCGCGCATCTGCTCATAGACAGTCCTGCCCTCGGCATCTGTTATCTTCACGTTCACGCGCAAATCTTTTATCTTCAGGAAGCACGCCATCTCGGCCTGTATGCACACGGTGGCTTCGCCGGCGGAAACCTTCGGCGTGGTTATGTAAAGGGGATGACGGGTGAAGTACTGCTGTGCGTCAGTTGTGACAAGATAAACATCGCGGAAGAGGCCGCCTCCAGTATACCAGCGGGAGTTTTCCGGCCGTTGCGTGTTGGCTTTCACGGCTATTACGTTGGGCTGTCCGTACTTCAACAGTTTGGAAACGTCCACGTCGAAGCCAAGATAGCCATACTCCGTGCCGCCGATGCGCTCTCCGTTGAGATACACGTCGCCCACAAGCATAATGCCTTCAAAGTCAAGAAGCACGCGCTTGCCCTTCATGGAAGCGTCGGGAGTGACTGTCTTACGGTACCAACCAATGCCCATCTCCTTGAAAGCCCGCGAACTGAGACGGCTTTTCACATTGCTTGCCCCGTCGCTGTTGTCGGCCTTCTCGTCCTTTGATGGCGGCACCCAAGGCTGGGAAATCTGGAAGTCGTGCGGAACATCAACTGTTTGCCATTGGCTGTCGTCAAACGCCACGGCCTCAGCCCCCTTTACGTCGCCGGCATGAAAGCGCCATCCGAAGTTCAGGTTGTCCACCTGTCGCGGATTGTCGGCCGCCATGAGCTGCGCAATGGCACAAAAGACCGACAGAACCAATACTGCTGTTCTTTTCATTGTAAATTAGTAGATTTTTTGTTTGTATTACAGTTATTGTTGTTTGCTGTTATAGGCTTTGTCTTTAATTGTCGTGGCTTTTCCGCTTGCCGCCGTGACCTTTCCGTGAAGGAATGCGGCATTGAAGTCATGCAGTCTGGCCACGCTCCGCACACGCCTTGTCGCATTCGGGCTGCAAATCAGAAGGAGTAAGCGAAACCGAGCGAGCCGTATTCCTTGAATTGCAGGTAGCCCAGCTTATCGTCACGCTGCTTGGCCGAATCGTCAAAACGCGGATAAAGGAAGATGTTGGTGCTTATGTAGCGGCTCACCTTCAGCACAATCGTGTTTTCCCACTCAACCAGAACGTGACTGTAAGAGGTGTATCCGTAGAGACGTGTCTTCCAGTTCACGTTGTCGCTTATGTTCCATGTGAGGTTTGCGGTAAGCTGCGAACCGAAGTCTTCCCTCGTGTGGTGGTCGCCGGTTATGCTGTATCGCGAAGCCAGGTTCTGGCGGTCAACATAGCGGAAGTTGAACGAAAGGAACGAAAGGTTGACGCTTCCCGTCAGCCGCTTGTTCTTTGTGGCCACGGTATAGTCCATACCAAGACCGATGTTGAGGTCTAAAGGCGACATGAAGTCGGAGTAGACAAACTTGTCGTTGCTTTTCAGACCGTGGGTAAACTGCGTATAGGCGAGCAGCTGCAAACTGTAGTACCAATTAGAGTGAGCCTGCAGACCGAACTTGCCTGTGTATCGGATAAGGTCGTTGTTGGTCTTGAACGCGTGCAAGGTGTCGTCCCTCGAAGTCTGGAAACCCAACCTAAGCTCCAGTTTGTTCTCAAACTTCACCCGGCTCTTGTTGTTGTAGTTGGCGTTGAACGTCAGGCTGCTCACCAGCGAGTAGTTGCTTTCGCCTCCCTTATACCAGTTGTCAGTAACGTAGTTTTGCAGAAACTGCACATAACTGTCGCCGCTGAACGTCCAGAAGTTAGGCTTGCGTATGAGCACTCCCGAAGGCACGGGCATCATGTTTTCCTCCGGCAGCGGCTCGATGGCTGTGGAAAGTTTCACGTTGCGGCGCACGGGTTTGTCGAGTTCGTTCCTTATGGTGCCTATCCTGCGCAGGCGCGCCTCGCTGTCCACCACCAAATCCGGACGCGAGAGATACACGTTGAGCATAGCCCTGTCGGTCAAGTCGGCCAAAGTGTCGCTTGCCAGCGTGTCGCCGCTCACGCTGAACGCCCTCTCGGCCACGTCGTGGTAGAAAGTGAAAGGCATGAACAGCCGCGCTGTGGCCATTTCGTTCGGGGATGCGCTCACCGTGGAGGTATCCATTCTGAGACGCAGAGCCGCAAGCGAGTCGGTATAGGCTCTCAGTATGGCCGTGGTGTCTCTGGAAACGCGTCGAGCGGAACGGCGGTACACCCCTGCGGAGACTTCAAGAGCCACGGTCAGGAATATTACGACAAGCAGTATTCTATTGTAAGTATGGCGCATATCAGGTTGCTTAAAGGGGAGTTCCAAACATGTGGAACAGGTTGTTGCGTTGCAAAATTAGGCAAAATATTCCTAATAGTCACCCTATTGTGCCAGGAAAAGCTCAGTCGTTGCCGAACTCCAGCTGCCTGTATCCCACGAGCCGCCACGTGCGTCCACCCGTCTCTTTGTAGTAGACATAAGCCTGATATCGGTTTTCCGTCTGGTAGAAGTTTCCCTCCGAAGGCGGTATGAGCGTCTGCCCTTCAGGAGTTTTCAGCAAGTATTGGTATGAATAGTAGCCCTGCTTTTGCAGCAGCACGGCATTGTACGAGCAGTCGCCACTGTCATACTCCATGACGTAGTTGCCCTTGTCGGCATCCGTTGTCCACCACCCGTCTATCGAGATGTTTCCGTAGGCCACCTTATCCGTCTTCAGTTTGTAGTGTACATACAGGTATTCGCAGCTGTAGTCGTTCTCCACATTGTCGCTGTTGCGCACATAAAAGGCTCCGTTGGCATCCACGTCATACAGGTAGTTGCGCCTGTCCTCACTCGCAAAGGTATAGGCGTGGTAGGCGTGACCGTCCCACTCCGTGCGGTCTATGCCCATGGTGGGGTGGCTTGCGTCGAGAGCCTCAAACTTGTGATACTCGTTTCCTGCGTCGAATATCAGGTTCCGGTTGTGCGTCCATTGCAGCCCGCGGTTGTTCACCAGATTTGGTCTGACGTTCCTGCGGGCATTGTCATTCCTACCGTTCTGCCTCACCACAAGCTTTATCTGCTCGTCGGGATTGGTTATGTTGACGCCGTTGTAGTCCAGACTTACCGCTATCTGCTGGTGCGACTTGTTAACGTCTATGTCCGTGTTGGTAGTTGCCCCAAGCCCTACCTTCATCAGCGGTTCAGCCACCATGAACTCCACCGTCAGCACCGGCACGTTGGCGTTGTCGCCGTCATAAACCGTCAGCCGGTAGTTGCCGCTCATCTTAAGCCGACACCGCTCGTTGGGCAGACTGAACGAGTAGTGGGTGTACTGTACAACTGTGTTGATGGAGTTTTGGTAGTCGTCAATTGGGTTGTTGTTGAAGCCCTCAAGATAGTCGCTCTCGAATATTTCCTCCGATTTGCTCCAGTCATCCTCACAATGCTCCACAGCATACACAAACCTGTGGTAGTTGTGCGACATCTCGTCGAAGCCCACGTTGAGCACATCGTCAGAGCCAAGCGTGAGCACAGGGGGCGAAAGCCAGTCGGAGCCGACAACCGCCGTAAGCGTCTTTATGCGCGGGTCAAGCACCACGCTGCGCCCCATTGCCGTAGACACAGCCGACGCAGCAAACAGAATGACAGCCGCAAGTCTCGCGCGGAACAATACCTTTGCAATATCCATCATATACGGTTAAGTAACGCTTTCTCCCCAATAGTGAGGAATAAGTACGAGTTATGAGGCAAACTTAGTAGGCACTGCATCCCGAACGGATTCCGAAGCCATCCCGAACAAAAGCAAGGCCAGGAATGAAAGATTTTTTAGGGGGCATACAGCATGTCGTTTACTTCGTTTGTCCCAGATATTTGTCGCAAATTTAAGCATTAACATCCATTAAAACAAAATTATTAGTACCTTTGCGATAAGCGAACATGAAAAAGCTGTAAGATTATGGCCATAAGAGAAAGAAGAAAGAGGATTTACCGCAAGCGCATACCATACGGAATGCAGAATTTTGAGGATGTGATACTGGAGGACTGCTACTATGTAGACAAGACTCCGTTCATCGAAGACATAGAGGATTCCAACAAGTATTTCTTCTTCATACGTCCGCGCCGATTCGGCAAGACGCTTACCATCTCCATGCTTGAGAACTACTATGACGTAAACAAGAAGGACAAGTTCGAGCAAATATTCGGCAAACTCTATATAGGCCAGAACCCTACCCCAGAGCGCAACACATACCTTATCATCCACCTCAACTTCTCTGAGGTCGTGGGCGGACTGGACGACTACAAGGACGGACTGGACACGCACTGCCGAATTGTTTTCGAACATTTCTGCGACCGTTATGCCTACCTACTACCACAGGGCACGAAGGAAGGCATGAAACTGGAGACTGATGCCGTGTCTAAGCTGAAGTATCTTTGTCAGAAATGTACTGACGTGGGGCAAAGAATCTACCTCTTCATAGACGAGTATGACAACTTCACCAACATGATTCTTGCCAATAAGGAGCATGAAAAAAGATACCGTGAACAGACACACGGCGAGGGATATTTGCGCCGGTTCTTCAACGCCATAAAGTCGGCCGCAGGGTCTTCGCTCGGCAGAGTATTCGTAACGGGAGTAAGCCCCGTGACGATGGACGACCTCACCAGTGGCTTCAACGTAGGCACCAACTACTCTTTGAACCCACGCTTCAACGAGATGACGGGATTCACGGAAGAAGAAGTGCACGAGATGCTGGAGTACTACGCCAGCGTACTGCCGTTCAGCCACACACCAGACGAACTGATAAAGGCCATGAAACCGTGGTACGACAACTACTGCTTCGCACTGAACAGATACGGAAAAACCACACTGTACAATTCCGTGATGGTGCTGTACTTCCTATACAACTATATAGACAACGAGTACCACTTCCCGGACAAGATGGTGGAGAGCAACGTACGCATCGACTACGACAAAGTGCGCATGCTCATACGCCACGACAAGAACTTCTACGACGATG
>CAVAQY010000022.1:0-36247 GCA_963590865.1 Bacteroidaceae bacterium
CTTGTGAGTTGCAAATTGTAAGTTTTTCAAATGTCATTTTTCGTTTTGACACACCCTCAATCCAGCGCAAGCCGTACCATTCGCACCTCAAAGCGAAATGGAGTCAGACGTGGAGTAAGGACAGAAAACAATCCTTATGGAGCACGAATGGATGCGGTGGGGACACCGCACCTACTACGCCGGAGCGAAGTTAGTTAACCAAAGCCCCAGATGCATAGGCAAACTTAGTAGGTACGGTGTCCTCACCGTACCAATCCAGCGCAAGCCGTACCATTCGCTCATAAAAGCGAAATGGAGTCAGACGTGGAGTAAGGATAGAAAACAATCCTTATGGAGCACGAATGGATGCGGTGGGGACACCGCACCTACTACACCAGAGCAAAGTTAGTTAACCAAAGCCCCTAGATGCATAGGCAAACTTAGTAGGTACGGTGTCCTCACCGTACTAAAAAGACGTGAGCTTTAAGTGTCCTGCGCCCCCTACCTTGACGCAGCCTTTCTCCCATTCTTGACCTTCGGGATAGCTTCGGGATGCGTTCGGGATGCGTTCGGGATTGAGACGCTGCGCCTTCGCTCCATTTTCTTGCTCAAAAGGATTCGTTTTCGCTCTTGGGAGCGAATGTGTAGGCGAGGGTGCCAACCCTCCTTGTTGGCTTCCGGCGCAGAGCTTTTACAATAAAAGCCACGCGAATGCGTTACAAAGATACGGCATTACTGCTCAAGACCAAGCTGAATTGTCATTTAAAACAACGCAGAATTACCACAAAAACCGAAGGGGAGGGAGACATGAAAACCATACGTACAATAATTGTAAGACACATTTTAGCTGTGCTTGCTTGTCCGTTGGCGGCAGTCGTGATGGGCTGTGCAAGCGGCGACAAGGACAGGAAAGAGGCTGAAGCCGCGGCGTTGGCATTTGCTAACGCTTATTTCAACTATGATTTTGATGAAGCCGCGAAGTTCTGCACCGAGGACAGTAGGCGGTGGCTGGCCTTTGCCGCATCGAATGTCTACGGGGCTGACGTGGAAGTGCTGCGCAATATGGACACGGGAGCTACGGCAGACGTTACCGATGTGGACTTTCCCGACGGAGACAGTACGGCGGTGGCCACGGTGGAAGTGGCCAATTTCATGCAGCGTGACACTATAGGCAAGGCCGGAAGGGTGATTGACGAAGCGGAATTTGCGTTGACTCTGGTGAGGAGTGACGGCCGATGGAAGGTTAGAATGGCAAGCCTACCGCGAAGTGGAAGGTGAGGTCGCGGCTAAGGCGCGGATGTATGAGCGGATAATGGTCGCGCTCGGTTTCGTAGGCAGGGTTGACGGCTTTCATACCGAAGTCGAAACGCAGTATGAAGTAGTCGAAATTGAGTCTGACGCCCAGTCCGTAGGCCACGGCAAGTTGGCTCAGGAAAGAGCTGAAGCGAAACTGTCCGCCGGGCTGGTCGCTGTATGACCGCAAAGTCCAAATGTTTCCTGCGTCGACAAACGCCGCTCCGTTGAGTTTCCAGAACAGGCTGGTTCTGTATTCCACATTGAGGTCGAGCTTCAAGTCGCCCGTCTGGTTGATGAAGTCTATCCTGCCGTCTCGTCCGCAATACTTTCCGGGACCGAGTCCCCTTACGCTCCATCCTCTCACGCTGTTGGCTCCGCCGGAGAAATACCTCTTTTCAAATGGCAGTACGGTACTGTTGCCGTAGGGATAGGCCACGCCAAGGTTTGCGTGCAGCACGAGTGTGTTGTTGTAGTCGAGCTTTATGTTGCGCGTGTATTCCAGGTCGCCCTTCACATACTGGGCAAACGCTATTCTGAAGAGCGTGCGCCGGCCCTGGTCGTCGGTTTGCGCTTCCATCAGCCTCGAACCGAGGTCAAGCACGTTTCCTGCCGTTTCAGCATTCAGTTTTATGGCGTAGGTGTCGTTGCTGTAGGCGTAGCGGAAACCAAGCTTCAGGATGAACAGGTCTTCATAGTTGTAGCGCAGAATGGCGTTGCGGCTCGTGACGTCCTCGAGATAGTCGCGCCTGAACGTTTCCGATATCCACGGCATGAACACATAGTTGAGGTCCAACAGGTCTACCTGATAACGGCTGTGGCTGTTGAGGTCGCTCCACTTGTACCGCCACGCCACCGACAACACCCGGCGGTGGTATTCGGGACGGTTTTGCAGGTCGTAGAGCATGGACACCTCCGAAGTGGCGTTTATGCGGCTGCGGAACTTCTGCGACAGGAAGGGAGCTATGAAGCGCGGAAAGGTGAGTCCAGCCTGAACGCTGTACTCCTCGAAGTTGTCGTTGTTGTAGCCTTCCAGTCCCTTTATGGCCTCATAGGCACCACGGAGTTCTATGGACAAGGCTTCCGAACCGCCAAACAGGTTGCGGTTGCGGTAGGCCAGCGTAGCGGCTGCGCCAAGGTCGCCGGCTGTGTTGGTGCCTTCCGGCTGGAAACTTATGGTGTGCGGTTTGTTGGTGCTTAGCTGAATGTTGCAGTCGAGCGTGCTGTCGCCGGGTGCTTGGGTGAAGCTCACGTTGGTGTATTTCACCGCCTGTAGCCGTCCGAAGTGGCTGTATGTGCGGCGCAGGGCATCGTTGCTGTAGTAGTCGCCCGGTTTTATGAATGTGTTTTCCTCGAGTGTGCCCCGTCTCAGTCCCACCTTTGCTGTCGGGTCGGCCTGGTTGGCGTGGCTTACGCTTCCTATCCGGTAGCGCGCATGAGGCGTTTTCACTCCGTCAGCATCGCCATACGGATGGAGTATCAGTTTCACTCCCACCGTGCGGTCGCCGCTGGCCGTGTCGGCCTCAAAGGTTATGAAATCCTTGTTGAACCTGTAATATCCGTTGTCGTTGAGCAGCGACGTGATGCGTGTGCGCTCCTTTTCCAGAGCGGCTACCGCGAAGCGCATGCCCCGGCGCAGTCCGGGGGTGAACCCCTGCTCGTGCATCAGAGCGGCCACGCCCGAGTCGCCAATCTCATAGTCCACGTCGGCCAGACTGTAAGGCTTGCCGGGGTGTAGCACGTATTCCACATCCACCCTGCGGCGACTTTTCCTGACCACGGAGGCGTCCACCGTGGCGCAGAGCCAACCCTCGTTGTGCAGCTCGTTGGCCAGGTCGCGGCACGAGCGCATAGTGCTCAGCGAGTCGTACACCACGGGAGCCTCGCCCATGGACTTCATGGTGCGGTTGATCCATTTGGTGCTGTCTCTGCCCGAAAGAGAATATGTGGCAAGAGGCATTTTTACGGCGGAAAGCCAACGCGAGTTGCCTTTCTGTGCCACATACTGCTTGTATCTGCTGGCGTTTATTCCCGATGCGTCGTCGGCCTTCACCACAACGTTGTCCAACAGCCATTCGCCCTCGGGAACATACTTCGTCACCGAGCATGAAGCGAGACAAAGGGTCAGGCTGGCTGCTGCGTATAGGGCTTTGCAAAGGTGCATTGGATGGGATTTGAGTTGCAAAGTTAAAACATTCTTCGTAACTTTGCCGCTGTCAGGTCTCTTTTGTTGCCTGCGCCACCGCAAAATGACACCCAAAAACTTGATGAAACTCATCCGTTCGCTTGAGCAAAAGAAAGCCCGGATGGCCGAAAGACTGTTTGTGGCCGAGGGGCCTAAGGCCGTGGGCGACCTAATGCGCACCGCCAAACCTGTGGAACTGCTTGCCACAAGGGAATGGATGGAGCAAAATCCCGGTGCGAAAGCTACGGAAGCCACCCCCGACGAACTGCGCCGGGCCAGTCTGTTGCAGCATCCGCAACAGGTGATAGGACTCTTTCCGCTGCCCGAAGAACGCGAGGCAGACCCCGAAGCAGCAACAGAAAAGCTCTGTCTGGCTCTCGACGGAGTGCAAGACCCAGGCAACGTGGGTACGATAATACGTGTGGCCGACTGGTTCGGGATAGACACAATCGTGTGCAGCCAAGACACGGCAGACACCTACAACCCCAAGGTGGTGCAGGCCACTATGGGCAGCATAGCACGTGTGCAGGTGGTTCGTGCCAACCTGCCTGAACTGTTCTCCCGACTGCCCGACGGCACTCCTGTTTACGGCACTCTGCTCAACGGCAACGACATCTACGGCGAACCGCTGGAGCAACGGGGCTACATAGTGATGGGCAACGAGGGTAGGGGACTGTCGCCTGAGGTAAGAAAGTGCGTCACCAACAGTCTGCTCATTCCCTGTTTTGCCTCCACGTGCGGCGCAGACAGTCTCAACGTGGCCATTGCCACGGCCGTGGTCTGCTCGGAATTCAGGCGCAGAAGCCGCTGATTGTCGGGACGGTTAACGGCCATGTTTGCCTTGCCTAAGTACCACGTTAGACCTCTCTAAACGCCATGTTTACCCTATCCAAACGCCGCTTTCGCCCGTTGTAGAGGCTGGCCTTGCGCAAACCAAAATCAAAAAAAGAGGGCAAAGCTTGGCAACACCGCATTTTATTCGTAACTTTGCAGCCCATTATATATGGAAATACATTATCATATAATATTAACATTAAAATGAAAAAAGGAATTCATCCCGAAAACTATCGCCCCGTCGTATTCAAGGATATGTCCAACGGCGATATGTTCCTTACGCGTTCCACATGCAAGACTACAGATACAGTGGAATTCGAAGGTGAGACTTACCCAGTGGTAAAAGTGGAAATCTCTAGCTCTTCGCACCCCTTCTACACAGGCAAGAGCAAGCTCGTCGACACGGCAGGTCGCGTAGACAAGTTCATGAGCCGTTACGGCAAGGCTGCGAAGAAGTAACAATATACAGGCCGTATAGGCCGGTCAGCCATGGCGCGTCCGCACAATGCAGTTTGTGCGGGCGCGTTTTTATTTTCCTCCGGAAAAGAAATGATTGCGCATTTCTTCCCTTTTTGAAAGGAAACATTATATCTTTGCATAAGACAAGCTGCACTCGGACAAGTGAGAGTAAGCTCTCTTTGTCGCCCGTTTGCGTTGTCCTTACAACTGAAGTCTGTATCCATACAGCAACTAACTAACCGAAAACAATAAGTAGGTGTTCAGAATTATTTGATATGGATATGCTCTTTTATTTTTGGCCGTATGTTCGGGTTGAAGAGTGAGTGTAGCGGGCTACACAACCGATGAAAGCCGGGCGGGCATACAGGCAAAAAGAAAGTGCAGAGACATGTCAAAGTGTAACAGGCACCTGCTGACCCATAAATATATACGGATAATTTTGAATACCTACTAATAATAAAGACTTATGAAATACAGTTACATCGGCGTAGCTCTGGCATTGGCCATGGCGGCGCAGTATGCACCCGAAACCATGGCGCAGACGCTGCCCGACGGGAAGACATCGTGGACAGCTGACAACGGCAACGGTACGTTTACCAACCCTCTGTTCTACGACGAGTTTTCCGATCCCGACATCCTTCGTGTGGGCGACGATTACTATCTGGCAGGAACAACGATGCACGCTGTGCCGGGAGTGGTGATACTGCACTCGAAAGACCTTGTCAACTGGGAGAACATCAGCTACTGTATGCCTCGGTTTGACTTCGGCGACGACCGTTTCTCGCTGAAAAACAAACAGGAGATTTACGGTCAGGGAGTGTGGGCACCGTGCATACGCTACAGCAACGGCAAGTTCTATGTGTTTACCAATGTCAACGGCAAGGGACTGCAATGCTTCATGGCCGACAAACCCGAAGGACCGTGGACTCACTCCAATATGAAAGGGCGGATATACGACCTGTCGGTGCTCTTCGATGACGACGGCAAAATATACGCAATACACGGTTACGGCGACGTGAAGTGTACGGAACTGAAGCCCGACATGAGTGCTCCCATTGACGAAACCACACGAACCATCATACCGGAAGGCAACAGCGTGGGTGAGGGACACCACATGTACAAGATTGACGGGATGTACTATCTCATATCAACTGACTACAAACCCAATGGCAGAACGCTCTGTTCACGCTCGAAAAGCATTTGGGGACCGTATGAAACGAGGGTGATTGAGGCCGACGAGACCTACGGATACCACAACGGTTACTGGACCAAGGACACCAGACAGCGCATTCCCGATGAGAACACGGCTGTGGCTGTGGCCGATCCGGACGTGAACGCCACAGGCTGTGCCAACGCCCACCAAGGCGGAATAGTGCAGACTCCCGACGGAAAGTGGTGGGCTTTGCTCATGCAGGACTTCCACAGCATAGGCCGCACGGTTTGTCTCATGCCCATGACTTGGAAGGACGGATGGCCTATGGTGGGACTTGAGGGTAACTTGGGACGCGCTCCGCGCACTTGGTTTAAACCGCAAACCACCCAAAAGGCAGCAGCCCCACACGCTCCATACGTGCGTTCGGACAACTTCGACGGCGGCAAGATGAACCGCATCTGGCAGTGGAACCACAACCCGGAGGAGGGGAAATGGAGTCTGACAGAGAAGAAAGGCGTGCTGAGGCTGCACACTATGCCGGCAAAGGAGATGATGTGGGCACGCAATACGCTTACGCAAAGAGTCGTAGGACCAAGTTCCGTGACCACGGTAGAGCTGGGATTGAAGGGACTGAAGGACGGTGACGTGGCCGGACTGGGCAACATCAACAAACCGTGCAGTTGGCTTGGTGTGGCTAAAGACGGCAAGGAGCTGAGCCTGAAGTGGTATGACCAGAACACAAACGAGCGTCAGCAGACGGCCATCGCACCGAAAGGCAACCGCATCTGGCTGCGTATAGACGGCAAATATGACGACGACGTGATGCAATACAGCTACTCCACCGACGGAAAGAACTTCACGGAGATTGGACAACAGGTGAAGTTGGGCTATCAGCTCACCACATTCCAAGGTTCAAGGGCGGCACTTTTCGCCTACAACACCAAAGACAAGGATGGCGGATATGCTGACTTCGACAACTTCACCGTGGTGGAAAGCGAGGCCGACCGCAGCCAATACATCCCGTTGGGCAAGACGTTTGCGATAAAGAACATAGGGCGCGGCGACTATATGGACGCTCTTCCGCACGGACTGATGCACGGCACGAAGAACCGCAACGCCGCCACGGCACGCTTCAAGTTTGTTGACCGTGGGCAGGGAAAAGTACTGTTGCAGTGCGCCGACGGCCGCTATGTGTTCATTGCCGGCGAGGGCCTTCCGGGTGATGTGCGCTTCACGACTGACGAATCAAAGGCTACGGAGTTCCTCTATCAGGACTATCTCAACCGGCAGTTCATGCTTCTCTCGCTTAGCAACAACCGCTATGTGGGCATGAGCACTACCACCGGCAGCAGCTACAGCTGTGACTTCCGTGGCGCAGACCCGGCACGCACAAACGGCGCTGTGCTTGAATGGGAGGAATGATTCCATCCGCTTAATCAACGAAGAACGGTTACTCCATCAGCGGAGAATAACCGTTCTTCCAATAGCGAAAGGAATTACACCGCATAACGAGAACATCAACGTCGTTGTTTGGAGTAGGAGACAGAACTCACTAGGCAAAGTGTCTTAGGGTACTTGGTGGAAAAGTATCTTAGGACACTTTTTTTTCAGGCATTTTGGGCAATAGGCTTCGTTGGGCGATGAAACAGGCTTCATCGGCTATCTCAATAGGCTTCGATGGGCAATGAAGCCTATTGCGTTTTAGCGGACAGCAATAAAAGTATACACCTTATTATATAATCATATAGTGAGGTTCTACTTCCTTTTGCTGCTTTGTCTTATGCGCTGGATTGTGGGAATGATTCTGTGGACGGGTTTGGTGTTGCCGCGGATGTGGTCGAACAGTATCTGGCAAGCACACTCTCCCATGAGGTGACTCTGGTCTTCGATGGTGGAAAGGGTGGGGGTTACGTCCTCCACATAGCCCACATCGCTGAAACCGATGAGCGCAATGTCGTCGGGAATGGACAGTCCCTGCATCTTTACCGCCTTCATTGCCGCAAAAAGAAGTGTGTCGTTGAGCGCAATGATACCGTCCGGACGTTCCTTCAGGTCGAGTAAGGCATTTGTGGCATCGATTGCCGACGATGTGTCCATGTCGCTGTAAGCCACATACTCTGGCCTTACCAGCAAGCGGTTGTCGTGCAGAGCTTCTATGTAGCCGTGTTTGCGGTCGGCCACCATCTTCATGTGACCCGGACCGCACAGTATTGCTATGCGCCGACACCCCTGTTCTATCAGATGACGGGTTGCTTTGTGGGCGGCTTCCACACTGTCGGCCGTTACCGACGAGTAGTTCTTGTTTGAAAGGCCGCGCGCCACGAGCACTACAGGAATGTTGTCGTCGGCCAAAGCGGCGAAATGGCTTATGTCTTCGGTTTCCTGTGTGACGCTTACTATGATACCTGCCACGTGCAGGTTGCGCAGACTCTCTACATTGCACTTCTCTTCCTCGTAGCTTTCGTGCGAGTTCATGCTTATAACGGCGTAGCCTTCCGCACCTGCGGCGTGCTCTATGCCGTCGAGAATTGACGAGTAGAACAGCGTGACTCCGTGTGGCACTATCACACCTATGAGCGGAAGTGAACCGCTACGCAGACTGTCGGCAATGAAATTCTTGGAGTAGTTCATCTCTCGCGCCGCCTCAGCCACCGCCAAGCGAGTCTTTTCGCTTATGGAGGGGTTGCCCTGCAAAGCGCGACTTACCGTTGCAATGCTTACGCCAAGCCGTGCCGCAATGTCTTTCAGCGACGCATTCCTGCTCATACTTTCCTGTCTTTAGAATAAAAAATGGTTTATAAACCGGCAAAAGACCTGTCTGCCAATCAGCCAAAGCTAACTTGCAGACGGGCAAAAGCCGACTTATAAACCATCAAAAACTTTGGCCTCTATTTCTTTTTTGCCGCAGCCTTCTTCTTGCTTTCGTCTGCCTTCTTCTCGCTTTCGTCTGCCTTCTTCTCGCCTTTGTCTGCCTTCTTCTCGCCTTTGTCTGCCTTTTTCTCGCTTTTAGCAGCCTTTTTCTTCTCTGTTTCAGCGGGCTTTGTCTCAGTTTCGGCGGGTTTCTCCTCGGCAACTGCTGCACTCTCAGCGTTTTCAGCGGTGTCTTCCTTCTCCTCGAAGTCGGTTATGCCGTTGTTTATCAATATGTCGTACCACTGAATCAGCTTCTTTATGTCGCTGTTGTGTACGCGCTCGCGGTCGAAGTCGGGCAGTATCTTGGCGAAATACTCCTTCAGTTGCTCGCCACTGGCCTTTCTGAAGTCCACACTTGACGGTTTGCCGTTCTCAAGGGCTTTCATGTTTTCCAGCACCTTGCCGAGTGGCACATCGTCGGCTTCGGTATACATGGCGATGTCGCCGAGTGACATGATGCGGTCTGTAGAGAAAGCCGGCATACGGCGGTGTGTTCCGTCGAGTATCTCGACAACAAGGTTGTTCTTGGCTCTTGAAACCAGTTTGTAAAGTCCCGGTTTGCCCGAGATGGAAAGGATTGTTCTCAGCATTTTTTCTGTATGTTTCTGTTTTGTCAATTATGTATGTTTCTGTTTGCTAATGCGCATTTTTTCCGCTTGTTATGCGTGTTTTTTCTGCTTGTCTTACGTATGTTTCAGCTCTGCCAATATGCTGTCCAGCTGGGTGTCAACGTTCAGGCTGCCGTCATTTGTTATTTCGTAGTCGGCTAAGAGGCGCACCTTTTCCTGCGGCCACTGCCTTGTGAGCCACTCGCGGGCCTTTTCTTCTGTTATGCTGTCTCGCACCATTATCCGATTTATGCGCACGCTTTCGGGGGCAGTGACGACGATGGTGCGGTCTACAAGGCGGTCAAATCCGGACTGAAAGAGCAAAGCGCACTCCATCCATTCTGCACCGCTGGCAATGAAATCCTGCGCTACCGCCGGATGCACGATGTCGTCTATGGCCTTTGCGTTGGCCTCCGATGCAAGGAGAAAGCTCGCCACGACACCCTTGTCCAGCCGTCCGTCGGGAGTGTAAGTGCCTGTTCCTATCAGCTCGGTCAGCCTCCGGCGTATGTCGGGCGAACCGTTTATCAGCCGTTTTGCAGCTCGGTCGCAGTCGTAAACCTCTATTCCGCGTGCCGCAAGCCGTGCGCAAACGAAGCTCTTGCCGCTGCCTATGCCTCCTGTTATGGCCGTTTTCATTGTTCCTCTATAAGGTAGTCCACCTGCTTGACAACCAATGACGGTCGCGAAATGCCGCTCGGCACAGCCTTGAGGTGGAGGTTGCACTTGTCCGACGGGCGTTGGGCAATCTCGTTGTAGTCAACCACCACTGTGAAATCCTGAGGCTTGAGACTGCGATAACGCTTCATTCCCGTTACGAACTTCACCGTTACCTTCGACGGGAAAGTGCGCAGCACTTTGCCCTCCGGCAGGTTGATGCCCGTTATGGGCACGTCGTCCATGTCCTCTTCGGTGAGAACGTCGGTGAAGAAAGTCAGTTTCACACGATTGGGCACCGTCTTTATGCCCTTTATCCGTTGCAGACGTTTTTCCACAGAGAGCGTGTCGCGGAAGTTGGAGTAGTTCAACGCCTCGGTATATACTGTGCTTATGCTGTCCAGAACTGACTTTGAGGCATACACGTCTACGCTGTCCGGTTTGTATTCCACTCCGGATATGAAATACATGTGTTCCGGTGTCACATGGCCGCGCCATCTCACAGGCACCCGTTTGTGCATACCGTAGTTGAAGAGAAACTCCATCTTGTCTTGTTTTATGCCCACAATCTTGGTGGACACAAGCAGGTTCTGGTACACCAGCCTCTGCAGTTCCGCTCCCGAAACGGTACACACGCCGTTGCCCGACACATAGTTCTTGAAACTGACATTGATGGTTGGCAGTCCGTCGACATACATGTAGCTCAGCAGAAACAGTCCCTTGTCGCGCAGCGTGACCCTTATGGTGTCGGTGTCGTCGGAGGTGAGCACTATGTTCTTGGGCACATTGGTTATCTGCACGGGTATCTTGAATTCCCTTTCATACGTGTCGTTGAGTGTCATGAGCAACCAGAACACTCCCGAGACGGCAAGGAAAAACAAAAAAACCAGGAACTCCCTGTTCGCAGTGCCGAACAAGAAGTTCCTGATTGTGCCGGCTATGATGCGCAATCTGCCCATTCCGACTTATTTTGCTGCGGGTACGGCGCCTGTAGCGTCCTTGAATACAGAGCCTTTGTCAACGGTAATCACCACACCAGAGGCGATTTCTACCTTTACGACACCCTGTTCGAGTATCACCTCTTTCACGGTTCCGTATATTCCGCCGCCAGTCACGATGCGCTCACCCTTCTGGAGAGCGTTCTGGAACTTCTGTATTTCCTTCTGTTTCTTCTGTTGTGGGCGTATCATGAAGAACCACATTATGGCGAACATTGCCACTATCATTATCAGGAAGCCCATTCCGCCTCCTTGTGCTTGCTGTTGTGCAGCGAGAATCAGTGTTGTCATGTTTTTGTCTTTATTCGTTATTGTTATTGTTGTCGTTGTTCACTTCGTTGCCGTCTCCTTCGTTTTGCGCTTCGCCGTCAGCCATTGCTTCACCGTCTTCGGCGGTTTCCTGTGCCGTCTCTTCCTGCTCTTTGACTTGCTGCTGTTTGGGCGCATCCATGTGCTTAAGCAACCGTCCGGTGCTTACGAGGTGGCGCGCTATGGCGTCGAGCATACCGTTTATGTAGCTTCCGCTGCGCGGTGTGCTGTACAACTTGGCCAGGTCGACGTACTCATTGATGCTTACGCTGACGGGAATGGACGGGAATGTGAGAATCTCCGCCAGAGCTATCTGCATAATCACCACGTCCATGTAGGCCAGGCGGCTGAAATCCCAGTTGCGCGAGGCTTCGCTCATGTAGCGTTGATACTCGTCGCAGTTCATAATGGCCGCTCTGAACAGCTTGCGGGCGAAGTCTTTGTCGTCCTCGCTGTCATATTCGGGCAGCAGTTCCTGCTTTGAGTTGCTTTTCTCTGTGAACCGCTTTATGGTTTTGAGCACAAACGTGTCTACAATGCCCTTGTCGTCGTTCCAATAGAGGCTCTGCTCCTCAAGGACAGCGTCGAGGTCTTCGTTTTCCTGTATCAGCGTGCGATACAGTCTGCGCCACAGCTCTCTGTCGGCCTCGTATGAGTCCTCTTCGGCGCACATGTAGTCCTTGTATATTTGGCTGGCCGTAATCTGAGAATACAATTTCCGGACGAAATCGGCGTTGCCGTCCCATGTCTTCTTTTGCGTTTCCACAAAGTCGTTCAGCATCTTGTTTTCTTCAAGCTGCATTGCAAACCTGTTGTACGCAAACTTCTGTGACGGTTCCGGCGTGCCCTCACGCCTTGCCCTGGCCTGTGCCACCTCCAGATGACGGCGTGACTCGGCCGTAACAGCCACTATGAGTTCCAATAGATAGTTGTATAAGTCGTAAGCCTTTGACAGACTGAAGAGCAGTTCACGCTCTGCCGTATCTATGCCGTTTGTTATTCCGTTCTGGTAGTAGGCATAGGTCAGCTGCACCACCTTGTTTCTTATTATTTCCCGGTTTATCATATTTCTCTTAGAGGTTTCCCCTTTCCTTTTGGCTGTGCGCCTTGACGCAAGGCAACTCCGAGCCTTTTCGTTGCAAATTTAGGCAAAAAATACTTGATACGGCAACAATTGCCGTGTTTTTTGTGGCAAACGCCGCTTTGGCCCACCGCTGCGCACCGTTCCTGACGCCTTCGTGCCTGGCAAGTGCGTTGTTTGCACATTCGTGCGGCTTACTCCGGCAAAAGTTTGGCATTAATGACATATTTCCGTAAATTTGCAGATGATTTTTTCACACTAAAACCCAACGGAAATGAAGATATTGCTTTTAGGCAGCGGAGGGCGTGAACACGCCTTGGCATGGAAGATAGCGCAGAGCGCAAAAGTGGAGCAACTGTTCATAGCCCCCGGCAACCCCGGTACGGCGCAGTGCGGCACCAATGTGGACATAAAGGCCGACGACTTTGAGGCCCTGAAGGACTTTGCCGTGGCCAATGGCGTGAGCATCGTGGTGGTAGGACCGGAAGACCCGCTGGTGAAAGGCGTGTACGACGAGTTTCTCAATGACCCCCGCACAAAGGACATTGCCGTGATAGGTCCGTCGAAAGCCGGAGCGGTGCTCGAAGGATCCAAGGACTTTGCCAAGGCTTTCATGGCGCGCCACAGCATTCCGACTGCCGCCTACCGCACGTTTGACGGCACTACGCTCAACGAGGGACTGGCCTTTCTTGAAACCCTCAAGGCACCCTACGTGCTGAAAGCCGACGGACTGTGCGCCGGAAAGGGAGTGCTCATAGTGCCTACGCTTGAGGAAGCCAAGCGCGAGTTGCGCGAAATGCTCGGCGGAATGTTCGGGAACGCTTCGGCACGCGTTGTAGTTGAGGAGTTCATGAGCGGCATAGAGTGCTCGGTGTTTGTGCTTACCGACGGCCGTCACTACAAGATACTGCCCGAAGCCAAGGACTACAAGCGTATAGGTGAACACGACACAGGTCTGAACACAGGCGGTATGGGTAGCGTTTCACCCGTGCCATTTGCCACAAAGGAGTGGATGGACAAGGTGGAACAGCGCATAATAAAGCCCACAGTAGACGGGTTGGCCTCAGAAGGCATCGTGTACAAAGGCTTCATCTTCTTCGGTCTCATCAACGTTGACGGCGAACCGAAGGTGATAGAGTACAACTGCCGCATGGGCGACCCGGAGACAGAGAGCGTCATGCTCCGTCTGAAGAGCGACATAGTAGACTTGTTTGAAGGTGTGGCCGCAGGCGACCTCGACAAGCGCGACATAGCTTTCGACGACCGTGCAGCCGTTTGCGTGATGCTCGTCAGCGGCGGTTACCCTCAAGCCTACAAGAAAGGTTTTGAAATAACGGGTACCGACCGTGTGGAAGGCAGCACCGTGTTTCATGCCGGAACAGCTTTGGCCGACGGAAAACTCGTTACCAACGGTGGCCGCGTGATTGCCGTGAGTTCTTATGGCGCAACCAAGGAGGAGGCTCTGGCCAAGTCGTTTGCCGAGGCCGGCAAGATTGAGTTTGAAGGCAAGTACTTCCGTGGCGACATAGGAGCCGACCTGTAACGGCTGGGCGGCTTGGTAATGTTATTTTGGCATTATCAGGCTGTCGGGCAAAAGGCCACATAACAATAGGTATAGACATGGTAAAACGATTGCAGAACAGGGTGGCGGAGAGTCGGCTGCTACTGCCTTTCGTGGGAGCGTATGCAACTCTGGTGTGGATGGCAGCCGGAATTGCCGAGGGCGGACTGTGGCTTCAGTTTCTCTGTTTCGCCGCCGCGTCCTATCTCATGGTTGAGCTTAACACCGCCAACGCCCTCATCCGCATATACAGCCGCATGGTTTCATGTTCCTTCATGGCCATGATGTGCCTTGTGTGCGGCGACTTCAAGTCGCTTGACGGTGGCTTTGCGGGACTCTGTGCGGTGGCTTCGCTGTCGTCTCTGCTGCATTGCTACCAGAACCGCAATGCTTCGGGATGGGTGTTCTACGCCTTTCTGGCTCTCAGTCTGGGCAGCCTGGCCTCTGTCTGGACGCTCTACTTCGTGCCCGTGGTGTGGCTCCTGATGGCATTCTTCCTTAGTGCAATGAGCTGGCGCACGTTCATGGCCTCCATCATAGGCATCGTGTGTCCCTATTGGTTTGCTTCGCTCTACTTCTTTATTCAGTCGGGCGACATTACCGGTGAGTCCAACCATTTTGCCGAACTGGCCGACTTCGGCACCGTGGCCGACTTTAGTGTGCTCACGGTCAACCAGACTGTGACGGCATTGCTCGTTGTAGTGCTCACGTTGACTGGTTCTGTACACTTCATCCGCACGAGTTTCATGGACAAAATCCGCACGCGGATGTTCTACTATTGCTTTATGGCAGTCAGTTTCGCCACGGTTGTGTTTCTCGTATTGCAGCCCCAGCGTTACGACCTGCTCATCCGGGTGCTCGTGGTCAACGCGAGTCCGCTGGTAGGCCACTTTCTTGCACTCACCAACACCCGCATCACCAACATTGCCTTTGTGGCAATCACGGCGGCGGTAGTATTACTGACTGTGACAAACCTATGGATACCCTTGTAGACATACTAGTAAACGGAGGCTATTGGGGACTCTTCATAGCCGCATTCGTGGCCGGCAGCGTCTTTCCCTTCCCCAGTGAGGCAGTCTTTGTGGGGCTTCAGGCTCTGGGACTGGAACCGTGGCAACTCGTCACCTTCGGTACGGTCGGCAACGTGCTTGGCGGACTGTTCAGCTACGGCATCGGGCGCATGGGCAAAACGGAATGGATTGAGCGTTACCTAAGGATAAAGAAAAAGGATATGGACAGGGCGCAGAGGTTTATGAAAGGTCGTGGTGCTTGGATGGGAGTGTTCGCCGTGGTGCCGCTGATAGGCACCCCGATTATCGTCACCCAAGGTCTCATGCGGTCAAACATATTCATTACCACGCTCAGCATGACCATCGGCAAGTTTCTGCGGTATGTCTTGCTGGCGTATGGAACGACATTAATTATATGATAATATTATACAAGACTATTATGAAAGCGGCTTGCGGTGCGCTCAAGTCCATCGTCCCGATGTTTCTTGTCGCCCTGCTGGCCGTATCGTGCGCCGTCAAGGACGACGGCAGACCTGTGGTTACTGTCACCATAGAGCCTTTGCGCTACTTTGCCGAGCAGATAGGCGGCGACCGGTTCCATGTGGTAACGATGGTGCCCGGCGGAGTCAGTCCCGAAACATACGAACCTACGGCACAGCAGATGGCCGGACTGTCAGAGAGCGTACTGTATATAAAGGTGGGAGACCTTGGCTTTGAGCGCACTTGGATGAAGCGTTTCAGAGCCAATGCGCAGCACTTGATTGTGGCGGATGCTTCTGACGGTATCGTTCCATTGCCCTCCTGCGGTGGCCACGGCGACCCCCACACATGGACATCGCCGGCCAACGCATTGCAAATAGCGCGCAACATATACAGGAGCATGGCTCTCATCGACGGCAAGGATTCTATCTATTTCAAGGAAAGGCTTGACTCGCTGTGCGAAAGGATTATGGCTCTCGACACCAGAATTGACAGCATGGTGGAGAAGTCAGTCAGCAAATCGTTCATTATCTACCACCCTGCACTCTCTTACTTCGCCCGCGACTACAAACTAAAGCAGTTGGCCATAGAGGACAACGGGCGCGAACCGTCGGCCGCATCGCTGAAACAGCTGATTGACGAGGCACGCCGCGACGGCACTAAGCTGATGTTTGTGCAGAAGGAGTTTGCCAACCGCAACACCGAGACCGTGGTCAAAGCAACCGGAGCGACCAAGGTGGAGATAAATCCGTTGAGCTATGACTGGGAAAACGAGATGTTAAAGATAGCCGAAGCAATATGCAAACAGCACAGATAAGGCTCAACAACGTTACGGCAGGCTACGACGGACGGGCACAGATAAGGGATGTGTGCCTTGAGGTTGGCAGCGGTGACTTTGCCGGAGTGACGGGTCCCAACGGCGGAGGCAAGACTACGCTTGTAAGGGTGATGCTTGGACTGCTGAAGCCCATGGCCGGCACTGTCGAATACCGACTTGACGGACAGTCGGTGGAGCACCTCCGCATGGGCTATCTGCCACAATACAATGCAATAGACAAGGACTTCCCCATCTCTGTGGAGCAGACCGTGCTGTCAGGACTCAACGCCGAGGCCGGACTGTTTGGCCGCATTTCGGAGCAATTGCGGGAGAGAGCGCACAAAACCATGATGGACATGGGGCTTGAAGGCATGGAACACCGGCCCATAAAGGCTCTCAGTGGTGGTGAACTCCAGCGTGTACTGCTTGCAAGAGCCATGGTGAGCCGTCCCGAAGTACTCATTCTTGACGAGCCGGATACGTATATTGACGACCGTTCCGAACAACTTATGCACGACACCCTGCAACGTGTCAGCCGCAACTGCTGCGTTGTCATGGTGAGCCACGACCTCCAGTTGGTTGAAAGTCTTGCCAACGTGATGGTAAGTGTTGACGAAACGGTCAGCGTAACGAGACCGTAAAGACAGATTTTGAGTACTCGGCTTGCATATTCCGGATATTTTCACGACTTTTGCGCAGAGGCTGTATGCGCCGGTTTGTGACTAAGGATAAACAAGTTCTGGACTATACGGATAATTTCGAATACCTCCTTATATAATAAGGTACAACCTAACAACAAAAAGACAAACAGAATGAAGAACAAGAAACAGATGTGGCTGATAGCGGCAGTTGCCGTAGTAGTGGTAATACTGCTTTGGGGCGTGACCGGATACAATGGTCTCGTGTCGATGGATGAGGGAGTACAGGGCAAATGGGCCAACGTTGAGACACAGTACCAGCGGCGTGCCGACCTGATACCCAACCTCGTGAACACCGTGAAGGGCTATGCTGCCCACGAAAAGAGCACGCTTGAGAATGTGGTAAAGGCGCGCAGCGAAGCCACATCGGTCAAGATTGACCCGGAAAACCTCACTCCGGAGAAGATGGAACAGTATCAAAAGGCACAGGGAAACGTGTCGGCGGCTCTCGGAAAACTGCTCATGGTGGCTGAAAACTATCCGCAGTTGAAGGCCAACGAGAACTTCCTTGAACTGCAATCGCAGCTGGAAGGCACAGAAAACCGCATCACTGTGGCACGCAAGGACTTCAACGACGCAGCCAAAGAGTACAACACGGCCATACGCCGCTTCCCGAAAAGCATACTTGCCGGACTGTTCGGCTTTGAAAAGAAGTCTTATTTCGAGGCAGAGAGCGGTGCTGAAAAAGCTCCTGAGGTGAAGTTCTGACCCGTTGGTCTTGCCTTCATGTCAAAGTAGCTTCTTTGCAGCGCAAGGCGGGGCTTACGGCAACATAAACCATACATTCTTCTTTCTCGCATGATGGATTACGCCAGTAGTTGTAACGGCTTTCGCACGGCATTCGGTTATGTTGTGCGCAAAGTCCTGCTGTTGTTCGTCTTCTTGTTTGCCGCAACTGTGGCGGTGAACGGTCAGACCGATGATTCACAGGCGGCGTTTACCGTGGAGACAGTGCCCAATGTGCGTCTGGCGGACGTGAGGTTGCACGTGTCAGACCCTGCATCGCTGCTGTCCGCCACGGCTCGTGACACCATCAATGCAACGCTTTCGTCACTGGAAACTGCCACAGGCATAGAGACCGCCGTGGTGGTCTTGCCGTCCATAGGCTCCGCCGATCCGTTTGATTTCGGCGTCAGCCTGTTCCGGACATGGGGATTGGGCAAATCGAAGAGCGACAACGGACTGCTGATACTGTATGTGGAAGACCAGCACACCGTGCGCTTTACAACCGGCTACGGCATAGAAGGCACACTGCCGGACGCGCTGTGCAAGCGCATACAGATGCGCTATATGGTGCCGAAGTTCAAGGTTGGCGACCGCGACGGCGGCATGGTAGCCGGAGTAAAGGCCGTTGCGGCGGTGCTCGACGGTTCGATGAAGCCAGAAAACGAGGCTGACGACGACGGATGGATGGCTGTGCTGGTAGTGTTTGTCGGCATCCTTGCCATTGCCTACCTTGTGGTTCATCGCAAGAAGTCATACTGTCCGCAGTGTGGAGCGAAAACTCTCATGCACAAATCCACCGACCACTACCGCATAGACGGTATGCGCTACCGCAAAGACGTATTCGTTTGCTCCAAGTGCGGCAAGGTTGTCGTGAAGAACACACCCGAAGACGACAACGACGGCACAGGCGATCTGCTCACAGGCATGATGCTCGGCTCAATGCTTGGGCGTGGTGGCAGAGGCGGCTCCGGCGGAAGTTTTGGAGGCAGTTTCGGAGGTGGAAGCACTGGAGGCGGCGGTGCCGGATCGAGCTGGTAGCATCCGCTAATCGGGCATACTGTGCAGGAAAAATCTGTACCTTGTGGATAGAAGAGTAATTCTTGTGCGGTTTGACATTATAAATATCGTTTTGCAACGTTTTCAGGATATAATTTTATGAAAAAAGGATTGGCAGCCCTTGCCTTCGGCACTTTGGCATTGGGAATGACCGAGTTCGTAATGATGGGCATACTGCCCGATGTGGCCGCAGGTCTTGACATCAGCATCATACAGGCGGGACACCTTATATCAGCCTATGCCATAGGCGTGTGCTGCGGTGCGCCTTTGCTCACCATAGCCCACAGATACAGTCCCAAAGCCATACTTCTCGTGCTTGCAGGTATGATGCTTCTTGGCGCAGTGCTGTGTTCCATAGCTCCAAACTATCATGTTTTGCTCCTTTCACGCTTCATCGCCGGTCTGCCGCACGGAGCTTACTTCGGTGTTGCTTCAATCGCAGCGGTGAAACTGGCCGACGAAAGACACAAAACCGGTGCCGTTTCAATCATGATTGCCGGCATGACGATAGCCAATCTGTTTGGAGTGCCGCTCAGCACGGCACTTAGCGGGAGCATATCGTGGCGAATGCCGTTCGTACTCGTGGTGTTTCTCAGTCTGGGCGTGTTGTATTATATATGGAAGTGGGTGCCCTACATCGAACCGCTGCCCGACAACGGCTACAAAGGCCAGTTCCGTTTCCTGAAAAGCGGCGCACCGTGGCTCATACTCATAGCGACTATGGCCGGCAACGGCGGCATCTTCTGCTGGTACAGTTATGTTGCTCCACTGATGATACACGAGGGAGGTTTCGCCCCTGCCACAATACCGCTGCTGATGATTGCCGCAGGTTTCGGAATGGTGGCCGGAAACCTTACGAGCGGACGGCTTTCTGACAAGTACCGGCCGGGACGCGTGGCGGAATACACTCAGGCCGTGGTGGCCGTAGCCCTGTTGCTCATCTTCTTCCTTGCCGGTTGCGGTTGGATTTCGGCCATTCTCATGGTGGTGTGCACCGCAGGACTGTTCGCTGTGAGCAGTCCGTTGCAGTATCTCATACTGAAGCACTCGCCGGGAGGCCAGATGCTTGGCGGCGCACTGATACAAATGGCGTTCAACTTGGGCAATGCGCTCGGTGCATTCGCCGGCGGATTGCCCATGGCTTGCGGTTTGCCATACCATTACACGGCTCTTGTGGGCGTACCGGTTGTGCTGTGCGGTTTCATGGCCATGCTTGTTTTCAGGGTGAAGTATGAGCGAAAGGCGGAGTAAACGGACCGTTACTAACGGAAAATGTTTACCTTTGCACCGTCCGACAAGACCATTGCAATGGGAATAGTAATAGGAATAGACGTGGGAATAAGCACCACCAAGATAGTGGGGCTTAAGGATGGCAAGGTTCTCTCGCCCACACGCATAACAGCAGCCGACCCCGTAACGTCGCTTTACGGCGCATTCGGCAAGTATTTGTACGACAATAACGTGTCGTTAAGCGACATCGAACAGGTAATGCTTACCGGAGTTGGCAGCGCATATATAGACTCCCGCGTCTATGGACTGCCCACCGACAAGACCGAAGAGTTCCGTGCAGACGGACTCGGGGCAAGGTTTGAGTCAAAGGTTGACCGTGCCATAGTGGTAAGCATGGGCACCGGCACCTCGTTTGTCAGGTGCGACGGCGACAAGATAGAGCACATCGGCGGTACAGGCATCGGCGGCGGCACGCTGCAGGGACTGTCCCGGCTGCTTCTCAGCACGAGCGACATTCGCCAGGTATTGGCTCTGGCCATGCGGGGCAATCTTTCAAACGTCAATTTGCTTATAGGCGACATCAGCCGGAAACCGCTTCCCGGACTGCCCATGGAGGCCACGGCCTCGCTGTTCGGCAAGGTGGCGAGCAACGCCTCGCAGGAAGACATCGCCCAGGGACTGATTTTCATGGTTCTGCAGTCCATCGGCAGTGCTGCGGTGCTGTCTTCGGCTGGCAGCGACATTCGGGATTTCGTGCTGATAGGCAATCTTACCCTCCTGCCACAATGCAAGGAAGTGTATCCGGCGATGGAAAAACTCTATGGAGTGCGCTATCATATCCCCAAACATTCCGAGTTCTGTACGGCCATAGGTGCTGCTTTGGGCTATGGGAAATGCGGTGTCTGAAAGCGTTTCCCGGAAACAGATACATAAAAAAGAATTAAGGCTGTCTCACGACAGCCTTAATTCTTTTGTTTTCTAACTAACTTATTATCAACTATTCATTACTCATTCATGTTTACGCTGCAAAGTTACGTCCTTTTTCTCGCCGGTGTTCTGTTTTGCATGGGAAAATACACGTAAACGTTTGCGAAATCAGCAGATTATGAGTATTTTTGCGGCGTACTATGCTCTTGAAAACAACAATCTACACGCACAACAATGCTTAAAGGAAAACGGAGAACATCGCTCAAAGACCTTGCCAGCGAACTTGGCGTAAGCATAGCCACCGTGAGCCGTGCCTTGCGCAACAGTCCGGAGATTGGCAAGGAAATGCAGCAGAAGGTCAAGTCGTTGGCCAAGGAACTCAACTATCGCCCGAACCCCTTTGCGCGCAGTCTGCGTCAGGAAGCACCCAAGGTAATCGGCGTTGTGGTGCCAAACCTTGTGACCCACTACTATGCAGCCGTGCTCGACGGCATTGAAGAAGCCGCGGCCAAGGAGGGCTATTCGGTGATTAGTGCCAGCAGCCATGAGGACTTTGACATTGAGAGCCGTGTTATAGACAATTTCATCAGTCTGCACGTTGAGGGCATAATAGCCTGTCTGGCTCAGGACACCACCGACTATTCCCACTTTGAAGAAATCGCAGACATGGGCATTCCGCTCGTGTTCTTCGGCCGCACCTGCCTTTCCGACCGCTTTTCCAGCGTCACGGCCAACGGCGACGAGGCCGCCCAGCGAGCCACTCAGCATCTGATAGACACCGGAAGCCGCCGCATCGCTTTCATCGGAGGCCCCAACCACCTCGACATGGTGCGCCGCCGCAAGCACGGCTATCTTGAGGCTCTGCGCGAAAACCGTTTGCCCATCGACCGCTCGCTCGTTGTCTGCGGCAAGATAGACTATGCCGTTGCCCTCGAAGCGGCAACGGATTTGCTTGCCCGGCCAGACCGTCCCGATGCGATACTGGCTTTCAACGACATCATAACCTTTGCCGCTTTCAACGCCATAAAGCGCATGAAACTGCGCATTCCCGACGACGTGGCGTTGATTGGATTTACCGATGATGTCCATGCAAGCTACGTCACGCCCCGTATGTCGGCCATTGTCGACCAGTCGCACCTACTCGGAACCACCGCATGCAACCTGTTGCTGAAAAGCATCGGCGGCGACACGAGGATATACCAGGAGATTGTGCCCCAGAAACTGGTGATACGCGAAACTTCCGACAAGCGTGCGCACGCCGCCCCATGAAACCGTTGTCTTTGCGGCCTTCTTGTAACCGCTATACCGACGGTCACGCTCCGTGTCGGCAGCTGTAATGTCGTCGGTCAGCAAACTTTTCTGCGAAATTTTACTGTGGAAACGCTGTTTCTTGCGTCTTTCCATTTGGAGTGATGCTGGAAACGCTGTTTCTTAAGTCTTCCCGTTCGGAGTGATGCTGGAAACGCTGTTTCTTGCGTCTTTCCGTTCGGAGTGATGCTGGAAACGCTGTTTCCTGCGTCTTTCCGTTCGGAGTGATGCTGGAAACGCTGTTTCTTGCGTCTTCCCGTTCGGAGCTATGCTGGAAACGCTGTTTCTTGCGTCTTCCCGTTCGGAGCTATGCTGGAAACGCTGTTTCTTGCGTCTTCCCGTTCGGAGCTATGCTGGAAACGCTGTTTCTTGCGTCTTCCCGTTCGGAGCTATGCTGGAAACGCTGTTTCTTGCGTCTTCCCGTTCGGAGCTATGCTGGAAACGCTGTTTCTTAAGTCTTCCCGTTCGGAGCGATGCTGGAAACGCTGTTTCCTGAGTCTTTCCGTTCGGAGTGATGCTGGAAACGCTGTTTCTTGCGTCTTTCCGTTTGGAGTGATGCTGGAAACAGCGATTTCTTGCATATTCCGGCAAGGAATGGAACTGTCCTTCTGCGTTGCTTGTGTGCTGCAGCCGGATTTCGTGTTACCGACGCTTAACATGATAGAAACTGAGGTGTAACACAACGTGTATACTTTTGCACCGAGTTTAGATGAGATTAAGCGATGAACAGAATCAAGATGATGTTTGTGGTTGCCCTCATGGGCGCATCTACGCTATACGCCCAGCACGAACCGCTCAGGCGCATGGCCGTGGTTTCCGACGTGCACCTTATGTCGCCGTCACTCCTTGAGAAGGGTGGGGCGGCGTTCGACTCATACATAGCTGATGACAGGAAGATGCTCGTGGAAAGTCAGGAGTTGCTTGACACCGTGACCGGAGGTTTGGCGGCCTTTCGTCCGCAGGTGGTGCTCATTACCGGCGACCTTACCAAAGACGGCGAGCGTGTGTCGCACGAACTGCTTGTGGAGCGATACCTCAAGCCGCTCAAGGCGCAGGGCGTGCGTGTGTTGGTGATTCCCGGCAACCACGATGTCAACAATCCCCACGCCAAGATATACGACGGCGACAGCTGCCGTCGCACCGCATCGGTGTCGGCCGGCGAGTTTGCTGCCATCTATTCCGATTTCGGCTATGGCGACGCCTTGGCCACCGACCCTTATTCGCTGTCGTATGTGGCGCAGCTCGACCCCACCACGCGCATTATTGCCGTTGATGCCTGCCGCTACGATGACAACGACTTTGACAAGGACTTGTGTGTTACGGCGGGTCGCATAAAGCCGCAGACGCTCGACTTCATCGAGACCGAAACCCGAAAGGCGCACGCTGAGGGCATGGAGGTGGTGATGATGATGCACCACGGCATTGTGAGCCACTTCAAGTGGCAGGACAAGGTGATGGGCGACTACCTCGTGAGCGACTGGCGCAAGATGGCCAAGCGCATGGCCAAACTGGGCATACGCGTTTGCTTCACCGGCCATTTCCACGCCCAGGACATTGCCTCGCGCTACGGATTTGTGGACATCGAGACCGGCTCCACCGTGAGCTATCCGCATCCCTACCGCCTCATCAGCGTTGACACCGACCGTTGCACGTTCGACATACACACACAGCGTGTGGCTGCGCTCGGCTCGATGCACGGTGGCTCGGAAACGCTCCAGCAGAAGAGCGCGCGGTTTGCCAACTCAGCCTTGAGCGGAGTGATGGAGACTATGGTGCCGAAGAAGGTGCCGGCTGCGGTAAAGACCGAGTGCGCCCGGGTTTTGGGCGAAGCGTATGCCATGCACCTGGCTGGCGACGAGTGTCCCCCTGCCGACTTCAAGCTCCGGCTGAAGACCGCCATTGGCCATCTGCGCCGACACTCGTGGAAGTGGGCGTTCATAATGGGCAAGATTGGCAAGTATCTTTCCACCGACACGGGCGTGGCCGACAACGACATCGTGATAAGTTACAAGAACGGAAAATAAAAGGAACAGGAAGAGATTGCAAGCAGGTGTTCGGCATCGTTTGACATGGACGTGTCAAAGCATGATGGTCGCCTGCCGGGCAATGAATGTATACGGATATTTTTAACACCTACTTATGAAGAAGAATGTATTGGTTCTTACTGTGGCAGGACTGCTGTCGCAAGGAGCGTTTACAACAGAGGTCATGGCCGACAACGTGCCTAACGGCAACGCCATCGCCGGCAGCGTGCCTGAAGTGAACAGGGTTAACGGACGAGTTACCAACGAGCAGGGCGAGGCTTTGCCCGGCGTGATAGTGCGCTATGGAAAGAAGAATACGCTGACCGACATCAACGGCGAGTTTCATGTTTCGGTTGGCCGTGGCGAACGACTCACATTTACTTATATAGGCTACGACACCACCACCCAAAGCGCCGACGGCGACAACCTGAAGGTGGTGATGAAGGAGAGCAGCCAGACTCTGGGCGAGGTGATAGTGACCACGCAGAAGAAGAGCCAGAGCAGCTTGGAGATACCCGTGGCGGTGAGTGCCGTGACGGGCAACGTGATGGAAAAACTCAACCTGCACCAGATGGACGACGTGGCGCAGTTCACCCCTGGCGTGCAGATTCAGCTGCAAAGCCCCAACACTCCCGGCTATGTGATTCGTGGCGTGACCTCAGACGATGGCGCAGCCTACTCGCAGCCCCGTGTGTCGGTCTTCATGGACGGAGTGCCAACTTCGCGCAGCCATGGCTCGGCTGTCGAACTGTTCGACCTTGAGCGCGTCGAGGTGGCCAAGGGACCGCAAGGCACGCTCTTCGGTCGCGGAGCCGAAATCGGCGGCATAAGCATCATCCGCCACAAGCCAGTAGATTATCTCACGGGCGAACTGTCGCTCAACTACGGCAGCTACAACCAGCGTCAGGCAACGGGATTCATCAACACCCCCATCGTCAAGGGCAAACTCGCCAACCGCTTCGCTTTCGACTACGACGCCCACGACGGCTTCATCAAGAACGAGGCCGGCGGACGGCTGAACGGCAAGAGTGCCTTGGCCTTCAGAAACTCTACACAGTGGTGGGCAAACGACAACACGTCAGTCGGACTGGTGCTCGACTATCAGCACGACGACTATCCCGGCACATCGTTCCACAGCATCAACCCTCTGTATGGCAGCACCGACCCCAACAGTCCGGCCAACCTTGAGGCCGGCAAGCAGCTCGGCATAAAGCGCGACGTGGGCGGAGCACTCCTGAACATAGCCCACAACATGGGCAACCGCTGGTCGCTCAACTCCATCACGGGTTTCCGGGCATTCAGCAGCGACGAGCACTTCGACGCCGACGGAACCTACATGCCGCTGTTGCTCTGTGAGGAGAAAGCCGAGGGAACTCAGTTTAGCCAGGAACTGCGTTTCAACTACGACGACAAGCGCAGGTTCTCCGGCTTTGTGGGCGCAAGCTACTTCTATGAAAACTCGTCGCAGGATGTCATAGCCAAGGCAAACCTTCAGTATTTGTACCCCGTGTACATCCAGGGCATTATCAAGTCGCAGTTGAGCAGCCAAATCGACAACGTCAAGGCTCTGCTCGGCCAGAGTCTGCCGGCAGCCGTACAGCCCATGGTCGACGCCGCCCTCAGCGAGTTGATGGGCAAGTGGTTCCCCGACTCGCCCGCAACGGGTGCCGACGGCAAGATGTCGCCCGTGACGGCAACGCCCGACATCTACGGCGACCTGAAGGCCAAGCTGGCGGAACTTAGCCAGCTGTTGCCCGCCGGCATGCAGCTCGACCTCGACCAGATGCTGGCTGCCATGGGCGACAACGGCAAGGCTTTGCAGAGCACGCTGAAGGCCATGTCGGCCATGCCCCTCGCCACCGACTACACCGAGCAGGGCAAGAACTACGGCACAAACCAGGCCGTTGAGGTGTTTGCCGACGGAACCTACAAGATTACCAAGCACCTGAACTTCACCCTCGGCTTGCGCGGCACCTACGAGCGACAGGAGACAGGCTATTCCTCTTCCACCGTTCCCGTGCTGTTTGGCAAGGCAGTGCTCTATTCTCCAACCGAAGGCGGAGCCAAGGTGACTGCTTCCGACAACTACTGGTCGTGGGTAGGGCGTGCCGCACTCAACTATATGATAGGCCGCAACAACATCTACGCCAGCGTGTCGCGTGGACGTCGTCCGGGAGTTCTCTACTTCAACAACGACCCCAAGGACTTTGAAACCCTCAAGCCGGAAATCATCTACAGCTACGAGGCCGGAGTGAAGGGCAGCCTGATGGAGGGACGTTTCGCCTATGACCTCTGCGCCTACTACTACGACTGGTACAACTATCAGACATCGGTGTTCAACCAGACCACCAGCAAGTATGAGTACAACGATGCCGGCCGTGCCCACTCGCTCGGTCTTGAGGCAAGCCTGAGCTACTCTCCCTGCCGTTGGCTCAACCTCTTCGGCAACTGGTCTTACATCGAGGGCAAGTTCAACGACACCGACGACAACGGCAACGCCCAGCGTTTTGCCGGCAACCGCTTCCGCCTCACCCCGAAAAACAGCTTTGCTGTGGGCTTCGACCTCAACGCTCCTGTGTCGAAGACGGCATCGGTTTACTTCCGTCCCACCTATTCGTGGAAGTCAAAGGTCTATTTCGAGGAGAGCAACGAGCCGGAGCTTACTCAGGATGCCTTCGGGTTGCTCAACTTCACCGCCGGCTATCGCTTCCAGCCGGGCAAGGTCTACTACGAGATTGGAGCCTTTGGCAAGAACGTGCTCGACGAGAAGTATGTGGTTGACGCCGGCAACTCGGGTCGCCAGATTGGTTTCCCCACCTATGTGGGCGGCACACGTTCCATGTTTGGCGTAATGTTCAAGATGGGTTTCTAAGAGGAGGAAACAAGCAATATGAATAAGTGCAAAACCATTGTTGTGGCTGTGGCGTTGCTGATAGGAGCCGTGCTCCCGTCGGCAGCTGCGGGCAGAGCAAAGCAGGTGATAGCCCACCGGGGCTACTGGAAGACGGAGGGCTCGGCGCAGAACTCCATATCGTCGCTCAACAACTCGTATTCCATAGGCGTGTACGGTTCGGAGTTTGATGTCCACATCACACGCGACGGCGAGGTGGTAGTGTTCCACGACGACGACATCGACGGCATCAAGATAGAAAATGCCCAATACGCCGACATCAGCGTCAAGCGGCTGGCCAACGGCGAGCGCATACCCACGCTCAAGGAGTATCTTGCCGCCGCCAAGCCCCTTGGCAACATGAAGCTCATACTTGAGGTTAAGGAACACATCAACAAGGCCGACGAAGACCGCTGCGTGGATGCTGTGCTCCGGCTGGTGGATGAGGCTGGACTTGCCGACCGCACGGAATACATCTCGTTCAGCAAGCACGCCTGCGACTATCTCGTGGCCAAGGCCCCACAGGCCAAGGTGTCCTACCTCAACGGCGACCTCACGCCCAAGCAGGCCAAAGAGGCCGGCTATTCCGGCATAGACTACGAGGACAAGGCGTTCATCGACCATCCCTCATGGATAAAGGAGGCCAAGAAGCTGAAGCTCGTCACCAACGTGTGGACGGTGGACAATCTCGGCGAGATAAAGCGGTTCTTCAAGCAGGGCGTGGATTTCGTCACCACCAACGAGCCGGAAAAGGCGAGCGGTTTGTGACGCCCCATAGGGTTCGACAGGCAAAGCGGCGCAAGCCCTCATTCCAGATTGCGCCTTGCCAATATTTCAGCAATGTGCAAAAATGTCAGCGGAAGATTTGCTCGCAACACATTTTTTGACTACTTTTGCATCCGCAAACGAGCAATAGGGGCGTAGCCCAGTTGGTTTAGAGCGCTGCAGTCACATTGCAGAGGTCATCGGTTCGAGCCCGATCGTCCCTACCTCAATTTGCAACCCACAAGACGGAAAGAGCAATTCGGCACACAGGTTGGCGAGTTGCTCTTTCCGCCTTTTTGTCTCTGTTTCACGCCACTTTGTCGCCTTCCGTCCCGTTGGCACACCCTTTGGAGGCCACGTAGACAGGCACGCCGCCCCTATCGGCACACGCCGTGTGACGGTTCTGCGGGCGGCGGAGCCTGACCAAGTAAAAAAAGGAAAAGAAAGGAGACAACAATATGACATTCGACAAATTCACAATCAAGGCGCAACAGGCGGTGCAGGAAGCCGTCAACATTGCGCAAGCCAACGGCCAGCAGGCCATTGAGCCGGTGCATCTGCTCAAGGGAGTGATGGTGAAGGCCAAGGACATCACCGACTTCCTGTTCAGCAAGCTCGGCGTCAACTCGAGCCAGATTGCCACACTCGCCGACCGGGAGGTGCAGCACCTGCCAAGGGTTCAGGGCGGACAGCCCTACATGGCCAACGACACCAATGCCGTGCTGCAAAAGGCCATCGAACTCTCGGGCAAGATGGGCGACGACTTCGTGAGCGTGGAACCCATAATGCTCGCCCTGCTGAACGTTAACTCTACCGCAAGCCGCATACTCAAGGATGCAGGATGCACCGAGGGCGACATGAAAGCCGCCATAACCGAGCTGCGCAAGGGACAGAAGGTGCAGTCGCAGTCGGCCGACGACAACTACCAGAACCTGGAACGCTTCGCCAAAAACCTTGTGGAACAGGCGCGGCAGGGCAAGCTCGACCCCGTCATAGGGCGCGACGACGAAATTCGCCGCGTCTTGCAGATACTTAGCCGCCGCACCAAGAACAACCCCATACTGATAGGCGAGCCGGGAACGGGCAAGACCGCCATTGTCGAGGGACTGGCCGAGCGCATAGTGCGAGGCGACGTGCCCGAAAACCTGAAGGACAAGCAGGTCTACTCGCTCGACATGGGTGCGCTTGTGGCCGGAGCAAAGTACAAAGGCGAGTTTGAGGAAAGACTCAAGGGAGTGATAAACGAAGTGACCAAGAGCGACGGGCGCATCATTCTCTTCATCGACGAAATTCACACCCTTGTGGGAGCCGGGGCAGGCGAGGGAGCCATGGATGCTGCCAACATTCTGAAACCAGCTCTGGCGCGCGGCGAACTGCGCAGCATTGGTGCCACCACTCTCAACGAGTATCAGAAGTACTTCGAGAAAGACAAAGCCCTGGAGCGGCGTTTCCAGACCGTAACCGTTGACGAACCCGACGAGCTGAGTGCCATAAGCATTCTGCGCGGACTGAAGGAACGCTACGAAAACCACCACAAGGTGCGCATTCAGGACGATGCCTGCATTGCCGCCGTCAGGCTGTCCGAAAGATACATAAGCGACCGTTTCCTGCCCGACAAGGCCATAGACCTCATGGACGAGGCCGCCGCCAAGCTGCGCATGGAGCGCGACTCGGTGCCCGAAGAGCTTGACGAGACCACGCGAAAGCTGAAGCAGCTCGAGATTGAGCGAGAGGCCATAAAGCGCGAGAACGATGCAGACAAGATTGAAAAGCTCAATAAGGAGATTGCCGAACTGCGCGACAGCGAGAAGCAGTTCCGCGCCAAATGGGAGGGCGAGAAGGCTCTGGTCAACAGGATACAGGAGGACAAACTGCAGATAGAGAGTCTGAAACTGGAGGCCGAACGTGCCGAGCGCGACGGCGACTACGGACGCGTGGCCGAGATAAGATACAGCAAACTCAAGGCCTTGACCGACGACATCGAGTCCATACAGCAGCGGCTGCGCCAGACGCAAGGTGCGGGAGCCATGGTGCGCGAGGAAGTCACAGCCGACGACATCGCCGAAGTGGTGAGCCGCTGGACGGGCATTCCCGTGACGAGGATGATGCAGAGCGAACGCGAAAAACTGCTCCATCTCGAGGAAGAACTGCACAAGCGCGTGATTGGCCAGGACGAAGCCATCCGCGCCGTGAGCGACGCCGTGCGCAGAAGCCGGGCCGGGCTGCAGGACCCCAAGCGACCCATAGCCTCCTTCATATTCCTCGGCACCACGGGCGTGGGCAAGACCGAGCTGGCAAAGGCTCTGGCCGAATATCTCTTCAACGACGAGACCATGATGACCCGAATAGACATGAGCGAGTATCAGGAAAAGTTCAGCGTGTCAAGGCTCATCGGCGCGCCTCCCGGATACGTGGGCTACGACGAGGGAGGCCAGCTCACCGAGGCCGTAAGGCGCAAACCCTACTCGGTGGTGCTCTTCGACGAGATTGAGAAGGCCCATCCCGACGTGTTCAACATCCTCCTGCAAGTGCTCGACGACGGCCGTCTTACCGACAACAAGGGGCGCACCGTGAATTTCAAGAACACCATCATAATAATGACCTCCAACCTCGGCAGCCAGTTCATACAGCAGCAGTTCGAGGGAATGACCGACGCCAACCGCACCCAAGCCATCGACAAGGCCAAGGCCGGAGTGATGGAAATGCTCAAGAAAACCATACGCCCGGAGTTTCTCAACCGTATAGACGAGACCATAATGTTCCTGCCCCTGGACAAACAGGAGATAGAGCAGGTAGTGGCTTTGCAGCTCGACGGCGTGAGGAAGATGCTCGAGTCGCAGGGCTTCACGCTCAACGTCACCGACGCAGCCATACGCTGTCTGGCCGAAGAAGGCTTCGACCCAGAGTTTGGAGCACGCCCCGTGAAGAGAGCCATCCAGCGTCTGGTGCTCAACGACCTGTCCAAGAAGATTCTCGCCGAAGAGGTCTCCCGCGACAAACCCATCGTAATCGACGCCAACGGAGCCGGCCTGCAGTTCCGCAATTCCGCCGGCGAGTAAACTTACATGGGTGAGCATTACTTTAGGCAATTGAGCATTACTTTAGGCAATTGGGCATTACTTAGGCAAGTGAACATTACTTAGGCAATTGAACATTAGTGTAGACAAGTGAACATTACTTAAGTAAGTAACATAGTAGGCAAAGTATCTTGGGACAGTTGGGCAACTGTCTTAAGATACTTTTTGTATGCCCTTTTGTGAAGTATCACATCGTCGGGCTGCGAAGCTGCGTCCGTCCATATCCAGTTGTGAACTTTGTTTCCTGCGCTTGGGTTTAGTAGGTGCGGCAGGAACCGGTTAGCTAAGTTTGCGCTTGCGTAGTAGGTGCGGTGTCCCCACCGCATCCCTTGATTAAATCCAGTTTTTTCCCTATCATCTTCTCACGAAGGGTGCGGACATTTTGCTCACGAAGGGTGCGGTGGGGACACCGCACCTACTAAGTTTGCCTCATGTGCGGTGTGGCTTGGTTAGCTAAGCTTGCTCTTGTGTAGTAGGTGCGGTGTCCCCACCGCACCCCTTGAGCATATCCAGTTTTTCCCTGTCATCTTCTCACGAATGGTGCGGACATTTTGCTCACGAATGGTGCGGTGGGGACACCGCACCTACTAAGTTTGCCTCATGTGCGGTGTGGCTTGGTTAGCTAAGCTTGCTCTTGTGTAGTAGGTGCGGTGTCCCCACCGCACCCCTTGAGCATATCCAGTTTTTCCCTGTCATCTTCTCACGAATGGTGCGGACATTTTGCTCACGAATGGTGCGGTGGGGACACCGCACCTACTAAGTTTGCCTCATGTGCGGTGTGGCTTGGTTAGCTAAGTTTGCTCTTGTGTAGTAGGTGCGGCAGGAACCGGTTAGCTAAGTTTGCTCTTGCGTAGTAGGTGCGGTGTCCCCACCGCATCCCTTGATTAAATCCAGTTTCTTCCCTATCATCTTCTCACGAATGGTGCGGACATCTTCTCACGAATGGTGCGGACATCTTCTCACGAAGGGTGCGGTGGGGACACCGCACCTACTAAGTTTGCCTCATGTGCGGCAGGAACTGGTTAGCTAAGTTTGCGCTTGCGTAGTAGGTGCGGTGTCCTCACCGCATCCCCAAAACTCAGCTGTCTGCATCCCAAAACTCAGCTGTCTGCATCCCAAAAACTCAGCTGGCCGTACCAAAAAGCACTCAGCTGTCTGCATCCCAAAACTCAGCTGTCTGCACCCCAAAAGCGCAGCTGGCCGTACCAAAAAGCACTCAGCTGTCTGCACCCTTCATGCTCGCAAATGCAAGTATAGTTACTTTCGGGCTGACAGCCGGACACACAACAGAAAAGTGCCGGGGCGCAGGGGCAAACACATCCTGCCCCCACCCGAAAGATTTGCCAAATAAGCACAGACTAAGCACAGACAAGCGGTAGTTTGTAACTTTGTCCGAAATTTATTTTGTACTTTTGTAACAACACACACTTTTTGTAATGTGGATTGATTTTTACAAGACAAGATTAATGACAAGAAACAGAATGCCCTGACCAAGGCCATACGGCCAGACATCTCCGCCCGTTTTTTTGAGGACTACAGCAAATGTAAGAATATGTCGAACTTAGAGAAATATACCGATTTACAGGCAGACTTCTATCACTATATGGTGACGTTTGGAGGAATCGCCAGAAAAACGAGTGGCGACTATGCAACAAGAATGAAGTTCTTGGCGCATGACTATACTTTAGACGAATCGTTGACAAAGGAAAAGATTGACGAGATTTTGCGCCAAGAAGAGTTGAAACGTCACGGGCGGACTGTTTATGCCAGCAAGAAAAGTCTTTCGGATTTTAGTGCAGGTCTAAACAAATTTCTTGCTTTCGTCAATTCTGATTACTACAAACGGATAGCCGAGTCCATCGTGTCTGAAATCAACGCTGTAGAAAATGACAATACGATTGAGATTACTGAAAAAGATTCCATTGTGAAATCTCGAGTAGGACAAGGGACATTCAGAAAGGAATTGATAGAATATTGGCACGGGTGTGCTGTCAGCCAATGCCCTTTGACATGGATGCTTATAGCTTCTCACATTAAACCGTGGAGAGATTCCGACAACCAAGAACGCCTGGACGCTTACAATGGGTTGCTTCTGCTTCCCAATTATGACAAACTGTTTGACATGGGATACATTTCTTTCAGTCAAAATGGGAAAATCATGTGTTCTCGGCTATTGGATAAATTTGACCGGGAAACCATTGGGATTACCAACGATTTGCATTTGGTGAAACTGGAAGAGCAGCATCTGAAATATCTCAAATACCACAACGAGAATTGTTTCCTGTTGTAAGAACAAAGTTCACTCTACAGCCCCTCCGCCCACTAAGGAGGGGCCATACAGAATAAATCTGAACAAACAGTTTCAATGGCAAAATTCCAAATATACACATACATGTTCCGTCCTGTGATGGAGAACCAAATGGAAATACCGTTTGAGGAGTTCCAACAGATTGACGTGCAGGACTCCCTCGTCCGGAAACAGGAGCTGACGGCTGATGTCCTTGGCGCAGGGGACAGGCTCAAGTTTATGTACAACGACGTAGAATACGCCCACAAGATGTGCTTGAACCGGGGCGGCATCTATGTACTGCGTGTTGCCAACCAAAGCCACAAGCCGGCAAAGGTGGAGAATGATTTCAAGGTTACCACGCAGGACAACCACCCCTCGTGCCTTGTAATCATAGACAACCGCAAGGACAGGCAAATCATTGCCATACAGGACGAAGGCAAAAAGTCGGCCTTCGGCAAAAAGCCTTCGTTGGCCGACATCATTGAAACGACATTGCGCAAAGCCCTGCAAGGTTATCGTCTGACACTCGATGTCACGCCAAAGTATCATATCTCCGAGTTTTGGCAGGTAGTAAACACTTCCATGGAGTTGAAAGGCATTGAATCGGTGGATTTCCCTTTTGCCTACCCCAATTTGCCGCAGATTTCCAACATGGTGGACGATTACATGAACGAAGTGGCTCGCAGAACCAACAGCGAACCCACTTTGCACCTGCAGGGGCAAAACAAAGAAAGCGTAAAGCTCGACCGGAAAGACTTGTGGTTGCTCGATGCCATAAGGGCCTGTGCTGCAAGCGGCCGGCCGATACTCATCAAGCCAAAAGGCTCTAAACTCAAAAAGATAGGCACGAAGAGTCCGGTATTCGAAGAACTTTCCGACGCTGCACTTGCCGAGCTTGGCCAAAAAGAGTTGTTCGACTCCAAATATGAAGCGATTGTGGAATTCCTGAACACCATCAAGCTTGTGTATGAATAGAAGAGACATTGCCATCCTTAACCTCTGTCTCGAAGACAGCCTGTTTGCCGCATTGTACGATGCCTTGTGCTGCCTTGAGCGCAAATGGCAGACTCCCAAGCCTGTAGACATGTGGATAAAGGCTTTGTCGGCAAGGCGTGACTTGTCGAAGAGCACACGCCCGGATTTGCTGGTAAGGCAGTTGTTTGCCGGCATGAGTCGGTACGAAGCTGTTGTCGTGGAGGCACTGCTCATGTGGATGCTAATCAACGAGAGCCGAAGCGTGGAGAAGTCCAGCCTGAATGATGCGCTCGCTCTGATGCTGTTGAATCATGGTGAGGCGTGGGAAACGGTTCGGGCAGAATTCAGGGAAAGCGAAGGCCGAAACGAGCGGCTTGGATACATAGTCTGCCCAACAGACTATTCCTCCAATGCAATTCCTTCCGAAGTGTGTGGGCAGGGCGACGGTAGCCTTGTGCACGATTTGGTGTCGGAGGCTTTGAAAACCAGCAATCCCGAATTGTGCCACGTGCTCTTTCTGCTGCTCGCACGTGTCAACAACAGCCAGAACGGGCACGCCTACGACAACGAGCTGAGCCGGCTTGCCGCAGAAACCGACAAGATAGAACAGGCCGGCCACGCCCCCCGAAGCCTTGTAAACAATTTCCAAAAAGGCAGCTGCAAGTTTGAACTGGGCAGCACCATGAACGGCAATGTATCAACCAACCTATAACCCAACCCAAGAACTTTATGGAACAACAGACTTTCAATTTTGAACCGGGCAGCTGCACATTCCAAGCCGGCAGCTCGATGAACGGAGACGTAACGATAAACGCACCTGTATACCAAGGAGGGCCGAAGCAAAAGGACGTTTTGCCCGACAACATCGGGAGTCCGCTCTACCTGTCGCCCAAAAAGGGAACAAAGATAGACCTCATCCGCATAATGAACGCATGGCATGAGTGCGGCAAAGTGGTGGATGCCAACGGTGTAAAGCCAACGAAAAAGGAATTCTTCACATGGGTAGGCAAACTTTTCAACATTGACCTCACTGATTATGACAAGCATTTGTCTACCTCAGTGTCAAGCAGTACGGCTTACGATAAGCAAGTGAAGATATTCGAGGAGCTTAAAGCCAAGCACGTAGACATTTACAACAGCAAGTAACGTATAACAAGTATCCTGCTATAGTAGGGCGCTTTTTTATGGAGTAAATATGGAGTATAGGACAGACCTCGTCCGATACCAATACCTTTGCAGCAGAAATTTCCAACCACCGGAGTTTCTGCTGCTTTCTTTTTATGCAAAGTGGGCGGCAGTCAAAAGCTGAGCACGGCTCCGGGGCGTGGGGCATGAAAAACTATTGTCTATGTGACCCTGCGTGTGTGCGAGACAATGCTTTAAACATCAAAAAAAACAAAGATGAAAAAGGCATTAAACAGAACCGGCTCCGCTGCATCTGCATGCGAACCGCAACTTTTCGGAGACATCCTCAGCGGGATGTTCCAGAGTGACTCACCATTTGCACGTGCCTACGGACGGCAAAAGTATGCAACGTCTTACCCCACCACGGAGACGTGCGTTGACCTCAAGCTGATAAGCCGCACTCCCGGGCGAATGGACATCGGGCAGTACAAGAGCGGCATGCTGACGCGCGACGGCGAAGAACATTGGCTCTTCGTGGAGAACGACCGGGAAAGGCCGGCCACGGTATGGCAGCGCAACCCGCACGTCTACGAGGGACGCTACATCAACGTCATCCGCAAGCCCGACGGCACGCTCTACCCCACGTTCAACCGTCCGTCCTACACGCCTTCGTTCTCCTTCAGACACTTCTGCCTGGCAGCAGCCGAGGAACTGCTGCAGGTGGCCGGAAAAGCGAAAAGGAAAAAAACAGACCGCAACTTCCAAAGCTCGGCAGTGGCTGAATGGCTTTTGAAAGGAAGTAAATGAGGAGGAAGAAAC